>CAZZPD010000048.1:0-9657 GCA_964655885.1 uncultured Candidatus Izemoplasmatales bacterium
TGAATTGTTCCATAAAGGAAAAGTTTTATATAACTTACATAGAGCAATACCACATATAAAATCTAAAAATAGAATCATCTTAATGGAAGGTTATTTTGATGTAATTAAAGCTGCTAAATTTGGCGTTAGAGAAACTGTTTGTTCAATGGGTACTCAATTAACCATGGATCAAGCGTTATTAATCAAAAATTATACAGATAACGTATTAATTATCTATGATGGAGATAGTGCCGGAAGGATAGCGACATTTAAAGCGTTAAAATTATTAGAACAGGCAAAACTTAATGTAAAAATAGTATTGATGCCTAATGGTCTAGATCCAGATGAATATATGAATACTCATCATGATTTTTCATATCAAGTCGATCATTTTCAAATTGATCAATATGATTTTGTTTATAAAACAATGATTGAAGCTAAAGACCTAACAAAGCCAGCAGAAATAGAAAACATAAAAAATAAGTTATTTGATTATTTTAAATCTACTTCAGGGATGATTAGAGAAATATACTTGCAAAAATTTGCCAGCGATACCTTGGTTAGTTATGATACATTACTAAAAGATTATCAAAATTATTTAATTGATAACAGAATAATGATGGACTATCAAAGAATTGTTAAGCAACAAAAAGAGATTAAAATTAAGAAACCAAAATATAGACAAGCAGAAAGAACAATTCTTAACTACTATATCCATGATGAAAGTTACCGAGAAAAAATAGATGATCGATTTAACTTATTGCTAGTAAAGGACAAAGACATTTTTTTCATCTTAGAAACAATTAGAGCATTAAGGATTAACATAGGGAATAAAAATCCATTAGTATTACTTCGAAATGATTTAAGTGAAGATTATCGCAAAAAACTTGATCTTTTATTATTAAGAAAAAATTATGATTATGATGTTGAAGATTTTGATCAGTGTATTAGACAACTCGAAATTCAAAAACTTGAAGATCAAATCCATGAATTAAATAAAGATGCAAAAGCTTGTTATGATAATAATGATATTAATGGATATACAAAATACAGTCAAGAAGCACTAGAAATTGGTAAAAAAATAAAAAAATTGGAAGGGAAAAATAATGACAAAAACTCAAATTATTGAAACATTAACAAAACTATATGATGAAAAGGGATTTCTAACAAATCAGGATGTATTCGCTGTTCTTGATAAAAACAGAAAGAACTTTGAAAGTATTGTTCAAGAACTAGCGAAAAAGGGAGTTCTTCCTGAAGAATTTTTTGATATGCTAGAAAATGAAAAAACAAAAAAGAAGAATACTGTAAATTTAGATGATATAGCTGGTGAAGTGAAAGATAAAGATATTGAATTAGCGAAAGATTATTCAAAAGAAATCGAAGAAGAATTGATGAAAGAAAAACAATTTGACGCTATGGTTTCTATCAAAGTTGATGATCCAGTTAGAATGTATCTTAAAGAAATTGGTAGAGTTGATTTATTAACGGCTGATGAAGAATATGAACTTGCAGTTATGGTAGAAAGAGCTAAAACTGTTAAAGCTGAAATTGAAGCAAAAAAAGAAGAAGGTATTGAAATCACTCAAGAAGATATGATTGAGTATGAAGAAGTGATAAAAAAAGGTGATTTTGCTAGTTCAAAACTAGTTGAGGCTAACCTTAGATTGGTTGTTTCTATTGCTAAAAGATATGTATCTCGTGGATTACAATTTTTAGATTTAATCCAAGAAGGTAATATGGGTCTTATCAAAGCAGTAGGTAAATTTGACTACACAAAGGGTTATAAATTTTCAACGTACGCAACATGGTGGATTCGTCAAGCAATTACTAGAGCAATTGCTGACCAAGCAAGAACGATTAGAATTCCTGTTCATATGGTTGAAACTATTAATAAAATGGTAAGAACTCAAAGAACATTAACTCAAAAACTAAAAAGAGAGCCTACTCAAGAAGAAGTCGCAGAAGAAATGGGTATCACAGTTGAACGTGTTCAAGCAATTCAAAAAACTGCCCAAGAACCAATATCTTTAGAATCTCCAGTTGGAGAAGAAGAAGATTCATCTTTAGGTGATTTTATCGCAGATAATGATATCTTAACACCATATGAATACACATCAAAAGAAATGCTAAAAAGAGAGTTAGACTCAGCATTAGGCACATTAACTGACAGAGAAGAAAAAGTGTTAAGAATGAGATTTGGTCTTCTTGATGGTAAATCAAGAACCTTAGAAGAAGTAGGTAAAGAATTTAATGTTACTAGAGAAAGAATCAGACAAATTGAAGCGAAAGCAATTAGAAAATTAAGAACACCTACAAGAAGCAAAAAATTAAAAGATTTTCATAAAGGTTTTCATAAATAATGTTATCTATTAGATTAGAAGCATCAGCTAAATACTTAGAAGGATTTAACTATTTGGTTGATTGTGGAACTGATCATGGATATCTTCCAATCTATGCAATTAAAAATAATTTAGTAAAAAAAGCAATTGCTTCAGATAACAAAGAACTTCCACTAAATAATGCTAGAAAAAATATAAAAGCAGAAAACTTAAATATCAAAACAATTTTAGCTGATGGATTGCCTTTCTTAACAGAAGAGATTGATATAATCTCTATCCTAGGAATGGGGGGGAGATTAATCAAAGATATTCTTTTAAGAGCTGATTTAAGCAATATAAAAAGAATGGTTTTATCTGCAAATTCTGAAAATTATATTTTAAGAGATTATTTAGAAAATAACCATTTTAAAATTGTTGCCGAAGAGTTTATAAAAGATAAACAAAAATATTACCAAATTATTATATGTGAACCAGGTAGCATGTCTTTAAATGATATTCAAAAAGAATTTGGTCCTATAAATATTGAAAACAGTAATGAAGTATTCAAAGAATATATCAATAAATTAATCAAAAACTTAGAAAAAGCAATTTTAAATGTAAAAGATGAAATAGATCTTAAGAATTTAAAATTAAGGATTAAAACTTTAAAGGAGGTTGTTTCATGAATTCAATTGAAATAATTAAATACTTTGAAACAAAATATCCTACTGATTTAGCCTATGAATGGGATAATGTTGGTTTACAAGTAGGAACACTAAATTCAAAAGTAGAAAGAGTTTTAGTAACATTAGATATTACTAAAGAAGTAGTAAAAGAAGCGATTAAAAACAAAGTGAATTTAATCATTAGTCATCATCCGTTAATGTTTAAACCAATGAAAAATGTTGTCTTTGATTCACCAAGAGGCTGGATTATAAAAAACTTGATTCAACATAATATAGCAGTCTATTCAGCACATACTAATTTTGATGTAGCTGATGGTGGAATGAATGATGTTTTAGCTAATGTATTAGGTATTAATAATCCAGACTTGATGGATGAGGTTGATAACATTGGTAGATGTGGTTTAATTAATAAAATAAAATTAGAACAATTTGTAGAATTTGTTAAAGAAACATTTAAATTAGAATCTGTAAAAGTAATCGGTAAGACTGATAAAACAGTTGAAAAAGTAGGTATTTCTGGTGGCAGTGGATCGCATCATATGTACGCAGCTAAAAAGAAAAACTGTGATGTATATATAACAGGAGATGTTACATATCATACAGCGCTTGATGCGATACAATTAGGAATAACTCTAATTGATGTGGGTCATCATATCGAAGTAATCTTTGTTGAATACATAACTAACCTTTTACAAAAACAATTTAAAGATATTAATTTTATTAAATCAAGTATTGATACAAATCCATATAAAGAATTTTAAAGCTAATTAATTTTAGCTTTTTTTCTTTATCTATTGTATTATTTTCAATAATATGTTAAAATAAGTTTGAAATTCAAAGTATTTGATATACAAATTAAGGAGAAAACATGAAAAAAATAGGAATTGCTGTATGTGGAAATTCGGGTATTGATTACTTGAAACATGATAAAGACATTAGAGTATTTAGATCGCTTTTAATTATTGAAAACAAAGAATTTGAAGACTTTGTTGATATTAACGCTGATGATTTTTATAAACAACTTGATGAAAATCCTGATTTAGATATTCATACTGCTCAAACTAGTACTGGATACTTAGTAGATTTATATAATCAAATGCATCAAGATGGCTATGAAGAATTAATCATCATAACAATATCTAAAGAATTAAGTGGTACATATCAAAACGCTGTGCTTGCTAAAAATATGGTTGATTTTCCTGTACATATATTTGATTCATTATCTGTTTCTTATATTGAAGCTTTAATGGCTTTAAGAGCCAAAGAAATGGCAGATAATGGTAGTAGTGTAAAAGAGATTTTTTCTGAATTAGAATTTATAAGAGATCATAATCATATTTTAATCTGTGTTGACACATTAAAATATCTTGTTAAAAATGGTAGATTATCTAATGCTAGCGGGTTATTGGGATCTTTATTAAAAATAAAACCTCTATTAGAAGTAAGTAAAAAAGGTAAAGTAGAAACAAAAAACAAAATTAGAACAACAAAAAAAGCTCGTGCTGAAATGAAAAGAGAATTTTTAGAAGAAGTTAAAGATAAGGATGTTATTCCTTTTGTAATTTATACAAATAATCTAGGTGATGTTAATGAGATCAAGGCTGAATTTGAAGAACAAGGATTAAAAGATGTTCTTGTAATTCCTTTAACACCAGTTGTTGGATGTCATGCAGGTCCTGGAACGATGGGAGTTGGGTATATTGAAAAAAGAAGATAGACTAAGAGAATCAAAAGCAATCGTTAATGAGCTATTGGTTGACATATTTAATCGTATTTTAGCGATTGAAGGTGAGGACTTAAAAAATAAAGGTATTAAACTATCTATGAGTGAAGTTCATGTTTTAGAAGCAGTAGAGAAAGTAGAACAACCTACGATGACAAATATTGCTAATAAACTTGGAATCACTGTAGGTTCTTTAACTGTGTCTGTTAATACGTTATATCAAAAAGGATATGTTTCAAGGGAAAGAGATCCTGATGATAGAAGAAAAGTAGTTGTTGGATTACTACCTAAAGCTGAAGAAGTATTAGAAAAACACAATGATTTTCATAATGAAATGATAGATTCAATTTTTAAGGATTTAAAACTAGAAGAAGATGAACTATTAATTTCCTCTCTAAAAAAACTCTCTTCTTATTTTATTAATAGTTTTTGATGAGGTTGATAAAAATAAAAAATAGCGGCTCTCCACCGCTATTTTTTATTGTTTAAGTTTTTTAATTACTCAACGATGATGCATTCAACAGGACAGTTAGCTTCGCAAACTCCACAATCAATGCAAGCATCAGGATCGATTACATAGATGTCGCCTTCTGTGATACAATCAACTGGACATTCAGCTTTACAAGTTCCACAAGCGATACATGTATCAAGTATTTTTCTTGGCATTACAAATTTCCTCCTAATGAGATACTATAGTACTAGATATATTGTAACAATGAATGCATTATTTGTAAATAAGCAATTTAATTTTTATAATAATTAATTTATTCTTGAAATATAGGACTTACTTTGATACAATAGTTTTGATATATAAAGGAGTGATTTATATGCCTATTATGGCTGCTGTTACAATGGACCTTTGGATGGTTATTGTATTCCCAATACTAATATTATTAGTGGGTGGAGTTGTAGGATTTTTCCTTTCAAGAACATATTTCAAAAAATATCTTGAGAAAAACCCTCCAATTAATGAAAATATGATTAGAGCTATGATGAGTCAGATGGGTAGAAAACCTTCTGAAAAACAAGTTCGTCAAGTGATGCAATCAATGAATCAAGCAAAATAAAAATAGCCATTATTGGCTATTTTTTTTGAATGGGTGAATGTATTTACTGATATCAAAATCAATTTTATTTTCTGTCCCTTGTCTAATTTGATGAAAGTTAACTTTATGTCTCCAAAAAATCAAAATTACAGATAATAACAATATAATAACAAATGTTAAGTCATAATGGATAAATGAGCTTCCAGCAACATTGCCTATATACATGGCCAGTCCTACATAGAAAGCAATTACAGTTGATACAACTGAAGCAATTGATACATATCTTGTAGAAATTTCAATAATGATAAATACAGGTAAAATGCTTAAAGCCATAAAAGGAGCATAACCTAGTAATAAACCAAACGATGTAGCAACACCTTTTCCACCTTTAAATTTAAACCATATTGGAAATACATGTCCAATAACAGCTGCAAAACCATAGATTAACGGATGAAACATATCTATATTAGTTAAGATAAAGTCCATCCTAAGTAAATATACGATTAAACCACCTTTTAGAGTGTCAAAAATCAAAACTAATGTACCTACTAATTTTCCGAATACTCTAAAAGCATTTGTAGTACCAAGATTTCCACTACCATGTTTTCTAATATCGTCTTTTTTTATAAATTTTCCCAACAAAAACGAGAAAGGAATTGAGCCTAAAAGATAAGCGATGATAATAAATATGAATTTTAACATATGTCGCCTCCTAATCATGTGAATTATACCAAAAAAACTCTAAAAAA
The DNA here is from genome assembly GCA_964655885.1 of uncultured Candidatus Izemoplasmatales bacterium. Lineage (GTDB taxonomy): Bacteria > Bacillota_I > Bacilli_A > Izemoplasmatales > Hujiaoplasmataceae > 4572-104. The sequence goes on from CAZZPD010000048.1 coordinate 6,505, forward strand.
GAAAGAAAAAACTTTATAAATTTGATATAATATATATAGAGAGATAAGGAGCTAGATATAATGGCTAAAGTAAACACAGAATACAATGCAAAATCATTACAAATACTTGAAGGCTTAGAGGCTGTTAGAAAACGTCCAGGAATGTACGTTGGATCAACAGACACTAGAGGCCTTCATCATTTAGTTTGGGAAATAATTGATAATGCAATTGATGAAGTTTTAGCCGGTTATGGAAAACAGATTAAAGTAGAAATATTCGAAGATAATTCAGTTAAAATAACTGACGATGGAAGAGGAATGCCAGTAGATATGCATTCGTCTGGAATTACAGGGGTTGAACTAATATTTACAAAACTTCATGCAGGAGGCAAGTTCTCAGCAGATGGAGCATATAAAGTTAGTGGAGGTCTCCATGGTGTTGGAGCCTCAGTAGTTAATGCTTTATGTGAATATTTAGAAGTAACTGTTTATCGAGATGGTTTAATCTATAAAATGCGTTTTGAAAACGGCGGTAAGAAAGTTAAAGACTTAATTGTAATGGGTGAAACTAAAAAGAATGGGACAGAAGTACTATTCAAACCTGATTCAACTGTTTTTTCAACAACCTTATTTAATTTTCAAACCTTAGAAGAAAGAATTAGAGAAAGTGCATTCTTAAACAAGGGATTAAAAATGCAGTTAATAGATTATCGTTCAAAACAAAGAAAAACATATGTGTTTGAACATGGTATAAAAGAATACGCTGAATTCATCAATAAGAGCAAATCCCCACTTCATAAACCAGTCTATTTTAATGGTTCGCAAAATGGTATTGAAGTTGAAATAGCTTTCCAATATACAAAAGCATATTCAGACAACATTATTTCTTTTGTTAATAATGTAAGAACAAAAGATGGTGGGACTCATGAAACTGGATTTAAATCTGCCTTTACAAAAATTTTTAATGACTATGGTAGAAAGATGAATATCATCAAAGAAAGAGATTCATCTTTAGAAGGTATTCATGTTAGAGAAGGCTTAACTGCGATTATCTCCATTAGAATTCCTGAAAATTTACTACAATTTGAAGGGCAGACCAAGAATAAACTTGGAACACCTGAAGCTAGACCTTCAGTAGAAGCTGTTGTATCAGAAAAACTAAATACATATCTAGTTGAAAATCCAACTATTTCAAATACACTAATTGAAAAAGCTGTAAAAGCTAGACAAGCATATGAAGCTGCTAGAAAAGCTAGAGATGATGCAAGACTTGTTAAAAAGATTAAGAAACAGGAAACCGTACTTTCAGGTAAACTAGCACCAGCAAGCACTAAAAACGCTCAGATTAATGAATTATTTATTGTCGAAGGTGATTCAGCTGGAGGTAGTGCTAAACAAGGTAGAGATAGAACATTTCAAGCGATATTACCTTTAAGAGGTAAAGTAATCAACGCAGAAAAACAAAAAATTGATGCTGTTTTAAAAAATGAAGAAATATCTACAATAATCAGTACAATAGGTGCTGGTATTGGTAGTGATTTTAATGTTGAAAAATCAAATTACAATAAAGTAATCATCATGACCGATGCCGATACAGATGGAGCGCATATTCAGGTGTTGCTAATCACATTTTTCTTTAGATATATGCCTGAGTTAATTGAAGCGGGTAAATTATATATTGCATTACCACCTTTATATAAAATATCAGATAAGAAAAATCATTTTTACGCATGGGATGAAATTCAAAGAGAAAACATTACAAAAAAAATGAAAACATATAACATTCAAAGATACAAAGGATTAGGTGAAATGAATTCTACTCAATTATGGGATACAACCATGAATCCAGAAAAAAGATCATTAATCCAAGTTAAAATTGATGATTTAGCTGATGCTGAACAAAGAATCTCAGTGTTAATGGGTGATAAAGTAGAACCAAGAAAAGAATGGATTGATAACTTTGTATCATTTGAAAACGATGATGATTTTGAGATTGGGGTGAATAAGAATGGCTAAATCTGCTAAAAATAAAATAGCTGAATTTGTTGAACATATCGTCCCTATGAATCTTGAAAAAATTGTTGGAGATAGATTTGGTAAGTATTCTAAATATATTATTCAAGAAAGAGCTTTACCAGATGTTAGAGATGGATTAAAACCAGTTCAAAGAAGAATTTTATACGCGATGCACGTGTTAGGCATGGGGAGCGATAAACCATATAAAAAATCCGCAAGAATCGTTGGGGATGTTATTGGTAAATATCATCCACATGGAGATTCATCAGTATATGACGCTATGGTTAGAATGAGTCAAACATGGAAGACTAATCAGATACTAGTGGATATGCATGGGAATAACGGATCGATTGATAATGATCCTGCTGCAGCGATGCGTTATACTGAAGCTAGATTAAGTGTATATGCTGAAAGTTTATTAAAAGATATTGATAAGAAAACAGTAACTTTTATCCCAAATTTTGATGATTGTGAATTAGAACCAATTGTTTTACCTGCAAAATATCCAAACTTAATTGTCAATGGATCTCAAGGGATGGCTACAGGATATGCGACAAACATACCGCCTCATAACCTAACAGAAGTATTAAAAGCTACGATTTATCGTACAAAACATCCTGATTGTGATATCGATGATTTACTAGCTTTTATTAAAGGACCTGATTTTCCTACTGGAGGAATTGTTGAAGGGATAGACGGAATCAAAAGAGCTTTTACCAAAGGTAGAGGTAAAATCATTATTAAATCTAAAGTAAAAGTTAAAGATACTTCATTAATAATAGAAGAAATACCATATGAAGTTAATAAAGCAGACCTAGTAAGAAAAATTGATGATATCAGAATAAGTAAAAAAATCGACGGTATTTTAGAAGTAAAAGACATGTCAGATAGAAACGGATTAAGTATTGTTATTAATCTTAAAAAAGAAATTGCTTCTGATGTTATATTAGCTTACTTATATAAAAATACAGATTTAAAGGTTACTTATAACTATAACATGGTAGCAATATCTCAAAGAAGTCCAAAATTACTAACTTTATCAGAAGTTATTGATGAATTCATTCAACATCAAAAAGAAGTAATTAGAAATAGAAGTAACTATGAATTAAGAAAAGCTGAAAAACGTAAACATATCGTTTTAGGCTTTTTGAATATGGT
>CAZZPD010000049.1:0-9358 GCA_964655885.1 uncultured Candidatus Izemoplasmatales bacterium
AAAAACATTTTTCAGTGTTAGACTGGGGTAGAGGTGTATGGACCTATAAAAACACATGGTATTGGGGAAGCTTATCTGGTTTAATAGAAGGAAAACGATTTGGATTTAATATCGGGTATGGATTTGGGGACACTTCAAAAGGCACAGAAAATGTATTATTCTATGATGGTAAGGCTCATAAACTAGATCAAGTTAAGTTTGAATTAGATGATTTTGATGTTTTAAAACCTTGGAAGTTTACTTCTAATGATAATAGATTTGAATTAACAATGACACCACTTCTAGACAGAGTAGATAATACAAATCTTTTAATTATTAAAAACTTTGGTCATCAAGTATTTGGTAAATTTAATGGGTTTGTCGTTTTAGATGATGGAACAAAACTAGAAGTTAAAGATTTAATAGGATTTGCGGAAAAGATAACAAATCATTATTAGAAGGAGAAGAAAATGTTTACAAGTTATGAGTTTGAGAAAATAAACAGTGAATATAATCGACAAATAAAAGAAAAACAAACAAAAGCATTAAAAATATGGGCACCCATATTTTTAATATCTGTTATTGTTATTGTTATAATAATTTCTTCAACTGATTGGATTAAATCAGAACCAGGTTCTATTTTAGTTCCGGTATACGGTGGTATAGCAGTTATTGGTAGTTTAGTAGCTATATTAGTTAGTAAATTTGGAATTAGCCAAAAACCAGCATTTAATTACTTGTATAAAGAAATTTATGATAAGATTAATGCTGATTCAGGGAATAAAATTAAGTATTATCCTTTTGAAAAAACAGATAATGATTTTATTGAAAAAGGCGGATTATTTTCAGGATATGCTAGAGTAAAGACCAATAGACATGTTATAGGTAATTTTGAGGGAACAGAATATCATATATTAGATTGTATGCTTATTACTGGTTCTGGTAAAAACCAAACAGTTCATCTAAATGGAATTTACTACTACTTCAAAGAAAAATCTAATACTTTATTACAAGTAAGATCAAATGGTAGACCTCATTATAAGGGTCATAAATTTGAGAAAGTAGATAGTAGTGACATCTTTAAAGTATTTGTAGAAGAAGGAAAAACTATTCAAGGAAATGATCGTCAATACATTCATAATTTGTCGGAAACTAAGAATCGATTAAATGCTAAAAAAATCTATTTTAGTAAAACAATCGATGAAATGCATTTTGCTTATGTCCCTGTTAAACAAATAAGGAAACAAAATAATCTAACACTACAAAGACTAAATGAATTATATAGTTTCTTTGAAGATGAAGTGATTGTTGTTAAAGAATTAATGACAGTTTCAGGAGATTATAATTTTTAAATAAATTGAATTTATCGCTAAACTTAGGCTTATGATTTGATAAGCCTTTTTTAATGAAAAATTTTCAGCAAAAAAACTTGAAAAAAAGGGCAATTAGCGTTAATATATACTAGGTGAATAAATATTCATGTATGTATTAAAAATTTTCATTAAATATGGCTTAAACCATATGTAAATACTAAGGAGAAGACAATGGAATTTGGATTTCGAAAAGAGCATCATCTCTTAAAACAAATGCTAGAAGAATTTACAGAAAATGAAGTAAGACCTTTAGCACAGGAGATAGATGAACAAGAAAGATTTCCTGTAGAAGCGGTTTCTAAAATGAAAGAAGCAGGAATCTTAGGTATTCCTTTCCCAACTAAGTATGGGGGAGAAGGTGGCGATTATATGGGATATATTATCGCCGTTAAAGAGATTTCAAAAGCATGTGCAACAACCGGAGTTGTATTATCTGCGCATGGCTCACTTTGTGCTCAACCTATTTATGATTATGGAACTGAAGAACAAAAACAAAAATATTTAGTTCCTTTAGCAAGTGGAGAAAAATTAGGAGCTTTTGCGTTGACGGAACCAAATGCTGGTACAGATGCTTCTAAACAAGAAACAATTGCAGTAAAAGATGGAGACAATTATATTATTAATGGTTCTAAGATATTTATCACAAATGCAGGTTACGCTGATATTTATGTAATTTTTGCTATGACAGATAAGAAATTAGGAACTAGTGGAATCACTGCTTTTATCATTGAAAAAGGGATGAAAGGGTTTAGTGTAGGACCAAAAGAAAAGAAAATGGGTATTAGAGGTTCATCTACTTGTGAATTAATTTTTAATAATTTAGTAGTTCCTAAAGGGAATGTTTTAGGAAAAGAAGGATATGGATTCAAAATCGCAATGAAAACTCTTGATGGTGGCAGAATCGGTATCGCAGCTCAAGCTTGTGGAATTGCTGAAGGTGCACTTGAAGAAACAATTAAATATGTTAAAGAAAGAAAACAATTTAATCGTCCATTAGCTAGATTTCAAAACACACAATTTGTTATCGCTGAGTTAGCTACTAAAATAGATGCTGCTAAGATGTTGTTATATAGAGCAGCATATAAAAAAGATAATAAAGAAAACATCTCAAAAGAAGCAGCTATGGCTAAATTGTTTGCTTCTGAAGTAGCGATGGAAGTTACTAATAAAGCAATTCAATTACATGGTGGTTATGGCTATTCAAGAGAATACCCAGTAGAAAGAATGATGAGAGATGCTAAGATTACAGAAATTTATGAAGGAACTTCAGAAGTCCAAAAAATGGTGATTTCTGCAAGTGTGTTGAGGTAATGAATATGAAAATAGTCGTATGTGTAAAACAAGTACCTGATACTTCAGAAGTAAGAATCGATCCAATTACAGGAACCATGATTAGAGAAGGTGTTAAATCAATTATTAACCCTGATGACTTAAGTGGCCTTGAAGCTGCTTTAAGAATTAAAGATGCAACTAAGGCAGAAGTAATCGCTTTATCAATGGGGCCAATGCAAGCAGATAATGCTTTAAGAGAATGTTTAGCGATGGGTGTAGACCAAGCAATTCTTTTAAGTGATAGAAAATTTGCTGGTGCTGATACTTGGGCTACAAGCCTAAGCTTATCAAAAGCAATTGAAAAGATTAATCCAGATTTAATTATCGCTGGTAGACAAGCCATCGATGGAGATACTGCTCAAGTAGGTCCACAAATTGCTGAACATTTAAATATTCCTTCAGTAGCTTATGTCAATGAAATTAAAATAAAAGATGAGAATAGTTTAGTCGTTAAAAGAATGTTTGAAGATGGTTATCAAAGTATTTTAGTAAAAACACCTTGTTTGCTAACTGTATTAAAAGAAATAAATTCAGTTAGATATATGCGAGTATCTAAAATCTATAATGCTTATAACGATGGATTAGTTGAGGTATGGGATAATGAAATACTAAAATTAGATCCGCATGAACTTGGATTAAAAGGGTCTCCTACAAAAGTTAAAAAGTCTTATACCAAAGGTGTTAAGACAGCTGGTAAAGTTTTTGAAGTGGATTCAAAAGAAGAGGCTGCTAAAATTATCATCGATAAGATGAAAGAAAATTATATTTTATAGGAGGCTATGATGGAAAATTATAAAGATGTATTAGTTTATATAGAACAAAGACATGGAGAAATCCAAACAGTCTCTTTAGAGTTATTAGGGATTGGAAAAACCTTAGCAGAAAAATTAAATGTTAACTTGAATGCTTGTATCGTAGGAAATAACATTAAAAATTTAGCTAAAGAATTAGCCTACTATGGAGCTAACAAAGTCTATGTAGTTGATAATCAAATCTTAGAAAATTATGTTAATGAACCATATACAAAAGCATTAGCGACAGTTATCAATGATGTGAAACCAGAAATAGTTTTAGTTGGAGCTACAAGTATTGGTAGAGACTTAGCTCCAAGGGTATCTTCAAGAGTTCATACAGGACTAACAGCTGACTGTACTAATTTAGATATTGATTCTGAAACAAATAACTTATTAATGACTAGACCTGCATTTGGTGGTAACCTAATGGCTACAATTATCTGTCCTAACCATAGACCACAAATGTCTACCGTTAGACCAGGGGTGATGGTTCAATCTAGAAGAGATGAAACATTAACAAGTGAAATGGTTGATTATAACATTGAATTCACTGAAAGTGATATGAATGTTCAAGTATTAGAAAGAGTTAAAGAAAAAGCTAAAAAGATTAGAATTGAAGATGCTAATGTTTTAGTTTCAGCTGGTAGAGGTATCGGTTCTAAAGAAAATATGAAGAGCTTATATGAATTATCAGATATGATTAAAGGCGAAGTTTCAGGAACTAGAGCAGTTGTAGATAACGGTTGGCTTGATAAAGAAAGACAAGTAGGTCAAACTGGAAAAACTGTGAGACCTGACTTATATATAGCCGCTGGTATTAGTGGAGCGATTCAACATGTTAGTGGAATGGAAGATTCAAATTTAATTATTGCAATTAATAAAAATCCTTCTGCACCAATATTTGAAGTGGCTGATGTAGGAATCGTAGGAGATGCAACAAAAATCATTCCTGAAGTGATAAAAGAACTTAAACAAATTAATAAATAAACAAATAGGGCAAAAATTTTGCCCTTTTTTCTTGTGATATATACAAATTTAATAGTAATTATGGTATATTAATCATAGATATTAAGTTTTATATACTTAAAAAAGAGTAATTTTTGAATCATTTATTTTTTTGAATTATTAAAATGGTTACCATTTTAAAAATAAAATAATAAAAGGAGAAGAACATGGAACAAAAATCTTACTTTGATGGAGGATTATTACAACTTATCGGTGTAATAATCATTGGAGCTTTAGTAACAATACTAACTTTAGGAATTTGTACCCCTTGGGCAATTGTTAAAGTTTACAACTGGGAAATTGAACACACAGTAATTGAAGGTAAAAGACTTAAATTTGATGGGACTGCAATGGAATTATTTGGAAATTGGATTAAGTGGTTATTATTAACAATTATCACTTTAGGAATCTATTCTTTCTGGGTTAATATAGCCTTAAAGAAATGGAAAGTTAAACACACTAGTTTTCAAGCATAATAATAGGGAGCTATAAAAGCTCCCCTTTTTTTTATTAAAATATAAATAAATTATCTAATATATCTATCATGAAGTTTGATATATTCAATCATTTTTTCTTGATATAACTTAGAACTTTTTTCTTTCATTTCATACATGGCTTTATCAGCTAATTGTATGATTTTGTATATCGTTAATTTTTCATTTGTACAAATATAAGAACCTACAGAAACACTGATTGTATCTTCAATCTTTTCATTAAAACATTCTTCAAGAATTTGTTTTTTTCTATCTTCAAGTTCTAATTCATTTGTATCATAGATAATAACCACAAATTCATCTCCACCGATTCTAGCAATTTCTTTTTTATCAGTATTGCTAAAGACATTCTTTAAATTTTGAGCTAGGCTTTTAAGAAGATAATCCCCTCTATCATGCCCTAAATAATCATTATTAATTTTAAGGCCATTAATATCAATCGATAATACACCAATATTTCTTGTATCTTTTATATGTTGGATTTTATTTTCAAAATAATTACGATTATTTAATCCTGTCATGGAATCATAGTTACTCAATTGATTCAATTCTCTTAATAATTTATATAATTGAGTTTCATCATATAAAAGTATCATAAAACCGTAGTTATCCATTCCTTTAAGCTTAAAATGTTTTTCTCTTAAATGATAATGCTCCTTAGTTTCATCAACACCTATATCCACGTTATGTTCTTTATAAATGACGATATCATTATCAAGTAGTTTTACTAAATCATCAAAAGATTTACCAACGATAGATTCTCCATCAATATTGTATTTGTTAAGGAGTAGGGGACTGATTTCAATAATCCTTTTTTCTCGATCAGTTAAAATGTAAATCTCTCTCATGTTTGATAATATTTCAGTTCTTCCACTAGTTTTTAAATTAAATATCATATCGTTCTTATAAATAACTAAATATAAAGAATGAGAAACAAAGATTAGTGATATGTAAGTTAAATCAACATTAGTAGTTAGTAATAAATAGTCTATTAAATTAATAGATAAAACTAATAACACACTGATAATCATCGTTCTGGTTACAGATCGATAATGCTTAACTTGAATATTTTTTGATAGGAAAATAAACATATAAAGAATAGATGTTAATAATACCAAATAACTCACTACCAAGTGATATATGAATAAAGGCCCATGATTAGCAGTATATAAATCATCGAAACTTACTAAACTTGATTTAGATAAATCTAATAACCATAAAGTTCCTGAGTTTGTTAATGCTATAACAACTTCAGCAATAAAAATGATTACAAAAGAAAATAAAAGAATTTTTGGAATCTTTTTTTCTATATACTGGAATATCGTACAAAACATCATAGAGGCTAAAAGAAATTTTAAAGGATATCCTAACATATTTGCGTAATATATAACATTGATATTCGAAGAAGTTCTTTCTGCAAAAATAAGTATCGTCCAAAAAGCAGCAGTATAAATCAAAAACTTAAGACATCGATACCTTTTATTGTCTCTTGATTTTGATAAGTTTACTACTGGTATAACTGATAAAAATGCAGCTAGTATAAGTAATAGTTCTAGAAATGCTTTCAAAAAATCACCTCTTTTAAAAATTATAACATAGTTAAGCAATAATCTATTTATATTACTTTAAATTATTCATTTAAAGAATAGACTGATTCTAATTTTGCATCTAACAAATCATCTTTTTGTCTTTCCCACCAATTTTCATAATTGTCACATTTTACTGCGGAATTATATGCTCTTCTAACATAGGAAATAGCTAATGTTCTAATCACTAATTTTATACTGTCGTCATCAATTAGTTGAATCATTTTCAAAGCTATTTCAGTAATAAATCTAATACTTTTTGTATAATCTGATTCAACATCTCTTTCAGTATAAATTGATAGATAGCAAGCCAATATCATTGACCAATATAAATGAGTAATATTATCTAAATCAATCACACGTGATTGTTTTGGATAAATAGAGTTATTAAAGTATTCAATACAATCAACAACTGTAAAAGCTTTTACCATATTAGGCGCTGATATGGATGCTTTAATAGCGTATTTATTGATGTTATCAATTGTCTCATCACTATAATTTTGATAATCGATAAATTCTCTTAAACTAATTTCACAGGTACTTAATGAAATATACTCAGCAACTTCATCTTGAACTAATTCAATTAGTTGTTTCTTATTAACAATTTCTTTTTCATTTAATAAACCAATATTTAACGTACAAACTTTCATAAATATATTAGAATGATTTGCAAGATAACCTATCAGTTCATATTCGTTGAAATCTTTAAATAAATTAAACATATCAAGCAATGCTTCAGCTGTTCTCTCTGATTGGTCAATATATTCTTTTAGCATATTGAAAACACCACGTCTAGGATTCGTTTGTAATTTTAATTTTTCTATATTGACATTCAAATTGTATAGACCATTTAATTTATAAACAAACTCATAAAAAGATTTTAATTCAGGATTTTGCGAGTTGTCTCTAACAATTCTTTCTTTCTTAGGAGGTTTTTTAATCCCTGTTTTTTTAGGTTTTTGATAAGGAATGTTGTTGATTTCTCTAACTGGTTTTGGTGCTTTTCTTTCAGGCTTTATCTCTTCCTCTTCAATGATATCTTCTTCAAAACTATCTACTTCAATATCATCATCAAAATTATCTTCCCTATCATCACCATAATCAAAATCATCGTTAACTTCAGGTTCAATCTCAGCAGGTTTAGATTCTACAACCCTATTTTTTCTAGGTTTATCATTGACAGTCTTATCTTTTAAGTAATTATAAATATATAAATTATCTTTCCAAAGGTTGATGAATTCATTAATCTTTGTTTGATTATTTGTCATGATTAAATCATTGATTTCTTCATCAATGATACTTAAATCACTTAAAAGAATTGATCTAAGCATCAATTCTTTCTTTAATATTAAGAAAGTTTTTTTATTGAAATCAATATCCATTGTCTTAATTGGATTGTTATGTTTAATATATTTATATATTTCTTTTAATTCTGAATCATTTCTATTTTTAGCTAATAAATCAAATTCAGTATATAATTCCGGTAATAATAAATCCATTTTATTCGTTTTGGATTGATTTTTTATAATATCAAATAAATCTTTAAACCATTGATCCATATCATATATCCTCCGTTATGTATTATAACATAAGTTAATTTTAGAAATATATATAATCATCAAAAATTTTGATGATATAATATTTATTAGAGGTGATTACTATTTCAGTCATAATATACCAGATATTAAAACCAAAAAAAATCCATGAAGATTTACTTGATGGATTTATTAGAAATCAAACTACATATAGAGTAAAATACTTAGATAATGGAGTCTTAAAAGAAAAAGATGATGAATTTACTGAAAATTGGGATCAAGCAAGACTTAAACAAATCAGTAATGGTATGAAAAACATTGTCTTAAAAGACGGAAAACTTATTGTAGCTAAAGCAAAAGGTAAAGTGATAGGCTTTGCCTGTTTAGAAAGTGAAAAGTTCAATGATGGGTATCTAAACTTAGATATTATACAAGTTTCAAAACCATATAGAAGACAAGGGATAGGTGCGCAACTATTTTTGTTAATAGAAAGAGAAGCTAAAAAACTAAAAGCAAAAAAACTATATATAAGTGGTCACCCTAATATATATACACAAGCATTCTATAAAAAGATGGGTTGTGTTTTAGCAAAACAAATTAATCAAGAATTATATGATAAGGAACCTTTAGATATTCAGTTGGAGAAGGAACTAAACTAAGGGTAGTAACCCTATATAAAAGAGAGGCAAATTAAATGAGAATATATGTTTTAGGTAGCTTAAACATGGATTTAGTTATTAACACAAAAAAAATACCAGATAATGGAGAAACAGTAACGGGATCTGGTTTTATTGCTAATCCAGGAGGAAAAGGGGCTAATCAAGCTGTAGCTGCTAGTAAGCTAGGAGCTACTGTTGAAATGATTGGGTGTGTAGGAAAAGAATTCGGAGTTGATTTAAGAAACTCTCTTATTGAAAATAATGTAGGAACAAAATACTTAAAGCGTATTTTGTCAGTTTCTAGTGGTATTGCAGTTATTACTGTTATTGATGGCGATAATCGTATCATACTAGACTCAGGGGCAAATGCTTTATGTAACTGCGATGATATTGATAAAGCCTTTGATACTGCAGTAGCAGGAGATATTTTAATTACACAATTAGAGATAGACCCTAAGATTGTTGAATACGCAATTAAAAAAGCTAAGATTATTAATATGGTAACCATCCTAAATCCTGCACCAGCTAAAAAATTAAGTAATGATTTATTTAAATATTGTGATTATTTTATTCCAAATCAATCAGAGTGTTTATATTACTC
>CAZZPD010000050.1:0-9168 GCA_964655885.1 uncultured Candidatus Izemoplasmatales bacterium
CAACTAACCATTCAACGATTTTATTATCAAAATCATCTCCACCTAAATGATTGTTACCACTTGTTGAAATAACTTCGAAAGTACCATCACTTAATTCTAGAATTGAAACATCGAATGTTCCTCCACCTAAGTCAAATACAAGTACAGTTTGGTCTTTATTGTTTTTCTTATCAATTCCATAAGCTAATGCTGCAGCTGTTGGTTCATTGATAATTCTTTTTACTTCAAGACCAGCAATTTTACCAGCATCTTTTGTTGCTTGTCTTTGAGCATCATTAAAGTATGCTGGAACAGTAATAACTGCTTCTGTCACTTTTCCACCTAAATAAGCTTCAGCTGATTCTTTTAAGTTTCTTAAAACCATAGCGCTTATTTCTTGAGGTGTATATGATTTGTTGTTAATTTTAATTCTTTCACTTGTTCCCATTTTTCTTTTGATTGAATAAACAGTATTTGGATTTGTAATAACTTGTCTTTTAGCTACTTCTCCAACTTGTGTTTCATTATCTTTAAATGCTACTACTGATGGTGTTGTTCTATTACCATCTAAATTAGGAATTACTTTTGCTTCTTTACCTTCCATTACAGATACACATGAGTTTGTAGTTCCTAAGTCAATACCAATAATTTTCATAATTTAATCTTCCTTTCTTACTCTTGGTTATTTTCTTCTGAAACTTCTTCAGTTTCATTTTCTTCTTCTGGTTTTATATTTATTATGACCGAACTAGGTCTTAATATTCTATCTTTAAACATATATCCTTTTTTAACAACTCTTAATACAGTGTGTAAAGGTTTTTCAGGATCATATTCTTTATCCATCGCTTCTTGTTTAGTAGGATCAAATTCATCTCCTGGCTTTGTTTCTATTATTGAAACGCCTTCTTCTTTTAATGCATTTAAAATCATATCATCAATCATTTTAAATCCATATAAGAAGTTTTTAAGATTCGGATCATTTGTTTCCATATTTAATGCTTGATTAAATATTTCTAATGAATCGATTAATTTGTTTGACAATGAGAATCCAGCATATTTTCTTTCTCTTTTTAAATCCTCATTCATTCTTTTTTTATAATTCTCCATATCTGCTAAGTTACGGAAATACTTTTCTTTAAATTCTTCTAATTTTTCTTCGATTTCTCTTAATTTGTCTTCGGGTTTTTCTTTCTTTTTCTTCTTAGGTTTAGAAGTTTCTTTTTCTTCTTGTTTTACCTCTTCTTGTTTTACTTCTTCTTCAGAAGCTAAAACTTCTTTTTCTTTGTCCTCAACCATTGTTGGTTACTCCTCTTCGTATAATTTTGCAATATGTCTTGCTATATATTTTAATAATGGAATTACTTTTCGATAATCCATCCTTGTAGGCCCCACTAGAGAAATACTTCCTTTTTCTCCATCTAATGTATCATAACTTGATGTAATTACTGTGCAATCGCTCATCGCAGTTACTTTATTTTCACTCCCAATTTTTACTGATATCCCATCACTGTCTTGGTCAACGATTCTAAATATTTCATTGTTATCAATAGTTGTGATGAATTCTCTTAGCTTTTGAATATCGTCAAACTCAGGTTGATAAAGCATATTACTAGATCCAGTTAAATAATATCCTGATCTAGCAAATTTAGAGAAAGCTTTGATGAATGAATCAACAATAGTTTCTCGATATTTAAGTAATTCTTTAATATCGCTATGTTGTATTTCATAATGAAGTTTCTCAGATACTTTAGATATCGGTGTATCAACAAGCATTTCATTCAATAAGTCAATAACCTTAATTAGCTCATCTGTATCCATCTCTTCAGAAATACTGATCTGTTTTGATTCAACATATCCAAAATTTGTTATCACTAAGATTAAAGCTTGATGACTAGTAATAGGAACTAACTGAATTTTTTTCACTTTAGAATGATAAGCATTTGGTCCTAATGAAATCGCAGTACAATTTGTTGCTTCTGATAAAAGATTGATAGCTTCTTTAATGATTTCATCTCTAGCAACATCTCTATCAAATATTTCATCAAACTCAAAAAACCCATTTGTTTCTTCATCAAGATTTTTTAATATATTTTCTATATAATAACGATACCCTTTTTCTGAAGGTACTCTTCCTGAAGAAGTATGAGTTTTTTCAATATAGCCTAAATCTTCTAAAATACTCATTTCATTTCTGATTGTGGCCGAAGATACATTTAAATCGTCAGCTAAAGCTTTAGAGCCAATCGGTTCGGCAGTTTTAACATATTCATCAACAATTAGTTTTAGAATGATTTCTTGTCTTTCTGTCACTTGTTTCACCTCATTTAGCACTCTAGTTTTAAGATTGCTAAAATTATTATACACGACTGTATTAGCATTGTCAAGAATAGAGTGCTAATATTTCATAAAAATATCACATAATTATATATATAAACAAAAAAACAACTCTCGTAAACGAGAGTTATTTGATATATGGATTTATGTTCTTGATCTGTTTAAGCAAGCCGTTTGGTCCATGACCAGGATATATTCTAAAATCATTCCCTATTGTTTTGGATATCTTTTCAATCGATTTAAAAAGAACTGTTTGATTACCAGAGTATAAATCCGTTCTACCAACAGAATTATAAAATAATGTGTCTCCAGTAAATAGATTTCTTTCATATTTTATTGAGATTGAACCTTTTGTATGACCTGGAGTAGACATGATTTTAAATTTCTCATCTAGTAATATTATTTCATCTAAATCATATAGTTCAATGATTACATTATCTGGTTTAATAAACTTAGCACCAAACCCTCTTGCATAATTAATTTCATCATTATCCAGAAATTCTTTTTCTAGACTACTAATATACAATTTATAATCATGTTCTTTTGATATGACGCTTAAATCTTTAATATGATCAAAGTGCCCATGTGTAAGAATAACATGCAAGATATTGATTTCATTTTCTTTACAATATTTGTTTATTTCATCACCATTAAACCCAGGATCAATTAAGATTGCTTCTTTCTGTTTAATTAATAAATAAGAGTTTACCTGAGCGAAATTCTTATTAAATATTTTTATTTTCATCATTTTATTAAATAACAACAACCATAAATGCCGGCTTCATTTCCTAATGATGCTAACGCAAAATTAGTATGCGCGATAAATGGTTCTACCAAGTCATAATAATATTTTTCTATTTTTTCAATAATATATTGACCAGCATGGGAAATTCCTCCACCAATAACAATTATCTCAGGATTAATTATTAAGGTTAAGTTAGCCATTGCTTGGGCTAAGTATTTCATTGATTCTTCTATGGTTCTTTCAGATATAAAATCACCATTTTTAGCGTAATCAATCACTTTTTTAGCGCTAAAACTGTCAAATCTTCTTAATGGACTTCTCATATGATACTTATCTAAATTATATTTAGCTAATCGTACAATGCCAGTAGCTGAAGCAACTGTTTCTAAACATCCTTTTTTTCCACAGGCACATTCAAAATAATGAGTATCATCCACATGGATATGTCCCCATTCGCCTGCGACTCCGTTGACTCCTTCAACGAGTTTGTCATCAATGACTATACCACCGCCGACACCAGTTCCTAGTGTAAACATCACTACATTATTGAAACCTTTAGCAATTCCTTTATACATTTCTCCTGCAGCTGCGGTATTTGCATCATTGGCTACTTTGATGATTATATTCTTATCTGTTAAGAATTCTCTAAATTCTTTTTCTAGGTTTGTTCTAGACCAACCTAGATTAACACAGTATAAAACAATATTATTAGATACAGGTCCAGGGACTCCAAATCCTACACCTTTAATTTCCTCTTCATTAACTTTTTCTTTAATTGATATTGCGATACTCTCTAGTATTTTATCTCCCTTATTTGAAGTATCTGTTCTAATTTGCCATTTCTCTAATAGCTCTCCAAATAAATCAAATTTACCGAATTTAATACTACTACCACCAACATCAACACCAATGATATATTTTCTCATATAATCACCCCGCTATTTCATTTTACTATTTTCATTACTAATTTCAAATATTAATAAGAAAAAAAGCATCCATATGGATGCGTATATACAAAATTATTTTTTCTCTTTATGAATTGTTGTCTTTTTACAAGTAGGACAATACTTTTTAACTTCCATTCTATCTGGATGTGTTTTTTTGTTTTTTGTATATTGATAATTTTCTGATTTACATTCTGTACATCTTAGAGTAAACTGTATTCTCATTACTAAACCTCCATTCAATCACTAGTCTATTTTATATTTTTTTATTATAAAAATCAAGTGTTTTTTATTTCGATGTTGATAATTATATTTTTAGTTAAAAAAACGCCCATTTTATAGGGCGTAATTTCATATTTTTCTTACTTTTGTAACTCCCGGTATTTCAGATAAAGTTTTTATTAATTCTTGTGAAGCATCAACTTTCAAGTCATATGCAAATACAGAATAACCTTTTCTAGATTTACTTACTGAAGTTACAATAACTTTTTCTACTGATTTTAGAGCATGATCAATATGCATTGTTAAATCATCATTATCTTTAGCTAGTATAATGATTCTTGAAACTCCATTAGGGTTTCTTAAAATAACATTTGGATAATTTACCGAATTGATAATATCTCCATTTTCTACATATTGCATCAATTGTTTAGTAGCCATAATCGCACAGTTTTCTTCAGATTCATATGTAGAAGCGCCTAAATGAGGTAGTGCAATAACGTTGTCCAAATTCGCAACAAAATGATTAGGAAAATCAGTAACGTATTTAGAAACTTTATTATTTTCTAATGCTACTTTTATATCTTCGTTTTTAACTAATTGATCTCTAGCATAGTTTAAGATTACAACACCATCTTTAACTTTATCGAATACATCTTTATTAAACATGTGTTTTGTTGAATCTAGTAATGGTAAATGAAGAGAAATAAAATCAGCTACTTTATAAAGTTTATCTAAATCATTTTCAATTTCAATCGTTGGGTTTAAAGCTTTTAAAGCCTGTTCAGAAATATATGGATCATATCCAAATACTTTCATACCTAGTGCATCAGCTGCATTAGCAACTTTTCCACCGATAGCTCCTAAACCAATTACTGCTAAAGTTTTTCCCATAATTTCACTACCAGCAAAAGCTTTTTTAGCTTTTTCAATAGATTTTAAGATATTTTCATCATTTTTATTATTTTTTACCCAAGACATACCCCCATAGATATCTCTTGATGCAAGTAACATACCAGCAATAACTAGTTCTTTAACTCCATTTGCATTAGCTCCAGGAGTATTAAAAACAACAACACCTTCATCAGCCATTTTTTCAAGAGGAATATTATTAACACCAGCTCCAGCTCTAGCAACAGCTAAAAGATTATCATTAATTTCATATTCATGCATGTTAAAACTTCTAACTAAAACTAAATCACTTGTATTAGGTTTTTCAGTAAGTTGATATGCTTTTGTAAACATATTTAACCCTTTAGGAGAAATATTATTTAAACAACTATATAACATATTAGTTCTCACCTTCAAATTTTTTCATGAAATCAACTAATGCTTTAACACCTTCATAAGGCATTGCGTTATAGATTGAAGCTCTCATACCACCAACTGAACGATGTCCTTTGATATTTACAATTCCATTTGCTTTCGCTTCTTCGATAAATTTCTTGTTTAATTCATCACTTGTAGCTACAAATGTAACATTCATTAATGATCTATCTTCTTTTCTAACAGTACCTTTAAACATGTTTGAATTATCTAGATAATCATAAAGTAAATTCGCTTTTTTAAGGTTCTTTTCATACATTGCTTTTACTCCACCATTTTCTAGTAAATGTCTAAAAACTAAACCACACATATAGATTCCATATGTTGGTGGTGTATTATACATAGAGCCTTTGCTTGCATGAATTTTATATTGCAACATTAATGGTGTTCCTTCTAAATAGTCATCAGTTATTAGATCTTCTCTTATGATTACAATGGTTGTTCCTGCAGGACCAATATTTTTTTGTGCTCCAGCGAATATTAATGCATAATCGTTGATATTGATTGGTTCAGATAAGATATTTGAAGACATATCGCTAATTAATGGTTTGCCTAATGTATTAGGAAGTTTTGTTATTCTTGTTCCATAGATTGTATTATTTTGTACTATATGAACATAATCAGCGTCTTCACTTATCTTGATAGTTGATAAATCAGGAACATAAGTAAAATTCTTGTCTTCACTTGATGCTAAAATATTAACTTTACCATAACGTTTTGCTTCTGCAATTGCTTTTTGAGACCAGACTCCAGTATGAACGAAATCAACAACTTTATTTTTGAATAGATTCATAGGAATCATAGAAAATTGAGTTGTAGCTCCACCTTGTAAGAATAGAACTTTGTAATTGCTAGGAATATTGAGTAATTTTCTTAAATCTGCTTCTGCTTGATCAATGATATTTTGGAAGTCAGTAGAGCGATGGCTCATTTCCATAACACTCATTCCACTTTCTTTATAACATAGTAATTCACTAGCTGCTTTTTCAAGGACTGCTTCAGGTAATACCGCTGGTCCAGCAGAGAAATTATAAACTCTTTTCATAGTTTTCTCCTTTATTTTAATATACGCTTACCTTCAAGGTAATAACGTTTTTCTTCTGCTTCTCCAAGAGAAAATGATTTTCTTGGTAAAACGCCAAATTCTCGAATATATGGCAATAACATATCACGTTTTAATGGTGGCATTGTTATCCCAATTGAATTAGTGTTTTTGGCGACTACATTCTTAGTGTTTTGTAATCCATGAACAAAATCAATTTCAGCATTTTCATGTTGCCTTAGATATTCATCTAAATAGTCTTGAATGATCTTGATTGTGGTAAATGGATTGCTTGGCACAGAGATTTTTTCTTCTTTACTTTTAAAGATTAAAGTTAGTTCTTCTTCACCATCTAATACTGATTTTAACCCAGATATTAATGTTTCATCTACATTAAATAATACTCGGTGAATTGGTTCAAATGTTAATCCTTCATCGTATAATGATATCATTTCAACTAAAGCATATCTTGCTGGGTGGTCAATTATTTCTTCTTTAGGTAATGTTTCTTTTATATTTTCCCAACATACTTTAGCAGATGCAAGAGAATGGTTCCCATCTCCAACAATTAAACTGATATCAGTTGATAGGGCTTCTATTCTTTCTATGATTGGTTTTGTATCATTAATTTTAAAACCTTTGATATGTCCACCGTTCATATTTAAATCAAAGTCATACAGCAGTTCATAGTGTTTCTTGTTTTGATATAAATCTTTAACAATCAAATCTTTTGCATCGTCAACTAATACTAGGATATGAGGTAATTCAATTGGAGCTTTTTCTCTGATTTTTACTCTTGGAGGTATTCTTTCGGGTACAGTTTTTTCGGTAGCTCTAATCTTTCCAATTTTATTTGGTTCATATTGATATTCTTCTAAATCAATAGCTATAACCAAACCTAAACGCCTTTTGACAAAAGGCGTTTTACGTTCTACTAAAATAAATCCTTCATGTTCCTCAAATAAATTATGACGAAGATAAGAATGCATCATTTGATTAACTCTGCTGATATTATGATTCATATTACTTTCTAAATATGCTTCAGGCAAAATCATATGATAGGTCGAAGGAACATTATCTACAATTGATTTTAATTCATCCCAATATTCAGGTTCTGATGTGAATTGATCACATGCAATTACTGCCCATTTTTTCATATCTATTGATTTAATAGGCAATAATATTTTAGGTGTTACTATAAATGACATTAAAGAATTCCTTGATCTAACATTGCTTTATAAACTCTCATGAATCCAGCAATATTAGCTCCTACAACAAGGTTTCTATGATCTGTATATTTTCTAGCTTGAGTATAAGCTTTTTTAAAGATGTCTGACATGATAACTTCTAATTTTTGATCTACTTCTGCATATGTCCAAGGATAATGTTGAGCATTTTGACTCATTTCTAGTCCACTAACTGCAACTCCACCAGCATTAGCTGCTTTACCAGGAGCAAATAAGATATCAGCATGTTGTAAGTATTTAGTTGCATCAATAGTTGTAGGCATATTTGCGCCTTCTGCTACTAAGAAACA
This sequence comes from uncultured Candidatus Izemoplasmatales bacterium, assembly GCA_964655885.1. Taxonomy (GTDB): domain Bacteria; phylum Bacillota_I; class Bacilli_A; order Izemoplasmatales; family Hujiaoplasmataceae; genus 4572-104. Next base: position 8,127 of record CAZZPD010000050.1, read on the forward strand.
TCCATTTTCAACTAAGCTTTTTGCACCTTCAATAGGTAATTCATTTTGTGTAGCACATGGTAATGCTATATCACATGGAACTCCCCACATTTTTGTTGGGTTGCTTTCATATACTGCTGAAGGTCTATATTCTAAATATTTTTGAGTGAATTCAGGTGCTTTTTCAGTTAACATTTTTACGATATTTAAGTCAAGTCCATTTTCATCATAAACATATCCATTAATATCGCTCATTGCAATAACTTTTCCACCTAATTCTTGAGCTTTTAAAGCAGCGTGCATTCCGACTTTTCCACACCCAGAAATAATAACTTTTTTATCTTCAAAATTGTCATTGCGATAAACTCTTAACATTTCAGAAACAAAATAGCATAATCCATATCCTGTAGCTTCTTTTCTAACCAAAGAACCACCATATGTTAATCCTTTACCAGTTAAAACACCAGTATTTTCATTAACAATCTTACGATACATTCCGTACATGAATCCAATTTCTCTAAATCCAACACCAATATCTCCAGCAGGTACATCTGTGTCAGCTCCTATGTGACGATATAGTTCTAACATAAAGTTTTGACAGAATCTCATAATTTCATCATCACTTTTTCCTCTAGGATCAAAGTCAGATCCACCTTTACCGCCTCCTAAAGGAAGTCCAGTAAGTGCATTTTTAAACGTTTGTTCAAACCCAAGGAATTTTAAAATTGATTCATTTACAGATGGATGGAATCTTAATCCACCTTTGTAAGGACCAATTGCAGAGTTGAATTGAACTCTGTATCCACGATTAACGTTAATTACTCCTTTATCATCTACCCATGTAACTCTAAATTTAATGATTCTTTCAGGTTCGATGATTCTTTCCATAATGGCATATTTTTCAATGTCTGGATCATTACATACGATGAAGTCCATTGCTTCAAAGAATTCTTCAACAGCTTGTAGGTATTCTGGTTGAGAATTATTTCTTTCTTTTGTTCTTTCAAACAACTCATTTAAGTATTCACTATTAAACAATTTGCTCGCCTCTCTAACTTTTTTT
>CAZZPD010000051.1:0-9068 GCA_964655885.1 uncultured Candidatus Izemoplasmatales bacterium
TTTTTTTGATAGCTTCAGTTCTGTTTTCACCGTGTACTATTATTTTTCCAATCATCGAATCATAATATGGTTGAATTTCATAATCCTTATATATAAAACTATCAAATCTTATACCGTTCCCTGATGGAACATGAATTAAGTTTATTCGCCCAGGACTAGGCCTAAAGTTATGTTTAGGGTTTTCCGCATTAAGCCTGCACTCGATACTATGACCTCTTAAAATGACATCTTCTTGTTTTAAATTCAAAATTTCACCAGATGCAATCCTTATTTGTTCTTTAATGATGTCAAGTCCGGTTATCATTTCTGTGATTGGATGTTCAACCTGTATTCTAGTATTCATTTCAATAAAATAGAATTCTTCTCCAGAAACCAAAAATTCTATTGTTCCAGCATTTTCATAGTTTACAGATTGACATATTTTTTTAGCTGCAGCGCCCATTTGCAATCTTAAATCAGAAGAAATACTACTAGGTGCTTCTTCAACAATTTTTTGATTCCTTCTCTGTATGCTGCAATCTCTTTCTCCTAGATGAACTATATTTCCATATTTGTCCGCTAAAATTTGAAATTCAATATGTTTTGGTCTTAAAACAAACTTTTCAATGTACATTGAATCGTCTCCGAAAGCATTTTTCGCTTCAGATTTAGCTGTTTCAAACGCTGAAGTAAAATCATCCATATTATATGCAATTCGCATGCCTCTTCCACCGCCACCAGCGCTGGCCTTAATTAAAATAGGAAATCCAATTTCATCAGCGACATTTTTAGCTTCTAAGATACTTTTTACGCATCCTTTACTGCCAGGTACAACAGGTACATTAGCATTGATAACTATTTCTCTCGCTTTAGATTTATTTCCCATTTGTTTTATTGAATTGCTTTTCGGACCGATAAATGTGATTCCACATTCTTCACAAAGCTGTGCAAAATCACTATTTTCACTCAGAAACCCAAATCCAGGGTGTATCGCTTCTGCGCCTTTATTTATGGCTGCCGTAATTATATTTTCCATATTTAAATAGGAATCAATTGATCTAGGCCCACCAACACAAACACTTTCATCAGCTAATTGAACATGTAAGCTGTCTTTATCAACATCACTATAAATAGCAACTGTTTCAATTCCCATATATTTACAAGTTCTAATAATTCTTACTGCTATTTCTCCCCGATTAGCAATTAAAATTTTTTGAAACATTTATTCTTGTATTTCCATTACAACTTGGCCATATTCAACCATAGATGCATCTTGTACACTAATTTTCTTCACAACACCTGATACAGGAGCTGTGATTTCATTCATCACTTTCATGGCTTCCACAATAAATAGAATATCGCCTTTTCGTACTTTTTGATTTAATATTACAAAAGGATCACTATCGGGAGAAGGTGAGTCATAAAAAGTGCCAACGAGCGGTGCTTTTACTAAGACATTATCGCTAATATATTCTTCATTAGTGTTATTTTGAACGTCTTGATTAGCATCTCCTTGGGTATGTTGAAATGAAACTGGAGAAATAGGGTCATTACCCTTCTTCTCCATTTTCACAGTGAAATCTTTTTCAGTTATTTCAAGTTTGTGAATAGTAGATTCTTCAAACTCTTTAATAATGCTTTTTAGTTGTCTTAAATCCATACTTTGTTCTCCTTCTCACATGAGATTTATAAGAATTCACATAGAATAAAGACTTATTTTAAAGTTTTTTCGATAAATTCAACAATCTGACCAACAGTTTTAAATGATTGAGCCATTTCATCATCAATGGTAATATCAAACTCATCTTCGATAGCCATAATTAACTCAACAGCGTCTAATGAATCCGCACCTAAATCAGTTACTATATCAGCTTCCATAGTTACTTTTTCTTTTTCAACTCCTAATCCTTCAACGATTAGTTCTTGTAATCTTTCAAAATCCATTTTTGTCCTCCTAATAAATTTAAAATCTCAATAATTTTACCACCTTTTATATATAATGTCAAATTATTTTGAATTTCAAAGCTTTTAAATTATCATAAATAATGTATTTTTTACATATATTCATTATTGTTTCTGGCGGGGCTCTTTTATTAGTAAATTAACGTTCACTAATCAACATTGCTAATAACCATAAAAATAAAATATAAGCGAAATCTATTTTTGGCTATTTTCGCTTATATTCTGTTTAAATTGATTATATTGTGTTATTTTGCACTCTTTATATGGGATTGGATATAGTTTGTCATTTTTTTTGTTTTCTCTAATTCCTCAAGCACTTTTAAGCAATCTGTCTTATCTTTTTCTTTAGTTTTATTACAAAACTTCGCTTTTCATTATTTATTTTAGCTGATTTGTTTTCTTTAATATGAGTCATGCATTGTTATTTCTGTATAATTCAGATATTTAGGGCCGCTTTCAGTATCGACTAAAATGTTTCCTTTTATATCTATATCTAAAATTTGATAAATTTTGCCGTTAGATTTAACTGTTTTCTTCAAAAATGTTAAATTTTTTCTATATTCTTCATATAAATCCGGTTCTAAATACTGACTATTATACATATTTATGAATTCGTTTAATACTTCTCTCGTGTCTGTATTAATTTTGTTTATTATTTTTATGGATGTTGCTTTATTTTTTAATTCAATAAAATCTATTTGATTTATATTTATTCCTATTCCAATAATTAAGTTTTCAATTTTATCATATCCCAATGATTCAATCAATATGCCAGCAATTTTCTTATTATTTACTAATATATCATTAGGATACTTGATTCTAGCTTCTATTTTATATTTCTTTAACAGATTGATAATAGTAACTGATGTACGCATGTGTATTTTAAAAACATCTGATCTATCAATTTTCGTCTTCAAAATAAAACTAAAATATAGGTTTCCAGCAGGGCTTTGCCACTTATTACCAAACCGACCTTTTCCGCTAGTCTGTTCCTTAGCTAAAACGATATCACCATCGTTCAAAAAATTGATATTATTTTTTATATACTCATTTGTGCTATTCAACAATTCAAAATCATAAATTCTTTTACCTATCATGATTTTAACCTTCGCTTTCGGAAGTTCTTTAAATCAATTTCGCTTAAAACAATTCCACTAAGTACCAGTAACATGCCGAAAAAGAATTGTAAATCTAATAACTCATTATAAAATAATATCGCAAATAATGGCCCAAATAAACTCTCAGTTGAAATTAGTATGGCTGCTTCTGAGGCATTTGTATGTTTTTGGCCAATACTCTGAAATACAAAAGCTATAAAACTACCAAAAGCACCCATTAAAACTGCAACTCCAATTACTTTAAGATCAGAAATACTGTTAAAATTCACACTAGGAAATCCATCTTTAATAATCATCATCAGAAATGACAAACCACAAAAAGACAGTAATTGAAAAGCCATTAGAACAAATAAATCTGTTTGTTTAGTCAACTTTCCTAAAAGATAAATGTGAATTCCAAAAAACATAGCTCCTACAAAAGTTAAATAATCTCCATTGGCTATGTTCGACAGATCGCCAAAATCAACAGTGATCAAGGCAATACCTAATAGTGTAATAAAGCCTGCAATAATTGTTTTTGAAGGTACTTTTGTTCTTTCAAATATGTAAACAATTAGTGGCAACATCACTATGTATCCAGCTGTAATCAAAGCATTATTTGACGCTGTTGTATTTGCAAGACCCCAGGTTTGAAAAAAGAATCCCAAATACAGAAATATCCCAAGAAAAAGACCAGATTTAATAGTCCTTTTATTTGTTTTAACTATTCTTTTTATATAGACAATAAATATTAAAACAGTCGCTGTAAAAAATCTAACAAATATTAGTTGTGACTCTGTCCATCCACTATCTAAAACAAATTTATTTGCGACAAACCCTATACCCCAGATAGCCCCTGCTGTAATTAAAATAATCCTAGCTAAATTTTTTTTCATATTAATTCTCCACTAACTAAATTATGCTTTCTAGAAAAAGCGTGTATAAAAAACCATTACTCCTCCAATAAGCATAAGGAAAAATGTTAAGATAATTATAAATGAATACAATCTACTGAGAAAACTCTTGGCTTTATTGTGTGATAGATATCCAAATGAAAACGGTAAAAATAATACTTTTAAAATATCGCAAGTATCTAAGTTGTTTGTAAATGCATATATAATTCTCAGTCCAAACAACACAACAAAGTTTAAAAAAAGACTAATCCAAAATGCATAGAGCATTACTGCAACCAAAAACTCAAGCATGTTGTTTACCTCCTATAATTACATATACAATCCCTAATAAAACTATAGAAAAACTTATAAAGCTTCCTGAATACCAGTATATGAATATACCCCAAAATATAGTTCCCATTAAAATCAGGATACGGTTAGTTAATTTCATTGTGACACCTCGCTTACATATACAATATATGTGGTCATTTCACCAGATGAATTAATTTCTACTACTCTACCACCTCTAGGTAAATTCCCGTATGCATTATAACCAGATATTTGTCCATAAGCTAGAAGCACTCCATCTAATGTAAATTCAAAATTATTTAAATGGTCATGCCCCACAAAAACTGCTTTAGTTTTATTCTGTTCAACTAAAACGTCAAACAAACCAGTATCAACCCCCTGAGCATAAACTTTGTCTTCATCAAATGTCCCTTCATAAGTTTTTGGATCAATAAATTGACGTAAAGGGATATGCATATACATCACTGAGTCTGTTGCATCTTCACTCAAATGTGATTCAGCCCATAAGACCTGTGATTCTTTAATATAATCATATTCTCCTTCTTCTTCGGTATAGACCGCTCTCTCTGCATGAGAATCCATTAAATACAAAGTATAAAATGGAACTCCGTCTTGGTTGAATATTATTCGGAAGTTCCCTACTCCTCCAGATTCTAATTCAGGTCCAACTTTAAAATATAAATATTCACAATCATCAATCAAGTTCAAATAATCAGTATATTCAGCGTAATCATTTTCGTGATTTCCAAATATAAAAGTCCATGGAGTCTCTAAACTCTCCATGTGCTTTACTAATCTTTTGAATAAAGATTTAGAAGAAATACTCATGCTCATATCTCCGGTGAGTACAATTAAATCATAATCTTGATCCTTAACTAAGGTATTGATTGCTTCAAAAGTCTTTCTGTCATTTGAATCAATACCGTATGTTAGATGCAAATCAGTTAGTTGTAATATCTTTAAACTATCCGATTTCATATCTATTTCAATCGGCATATCATCAGTATAGTCGATCGTGTTGACACGACTTGAACATCCAGTTAAAATAGACAGTGATGCTAATAATGCGATTATTAGTAGTTTTTTCAATTGTAACACTCCAAACTCATTGATTTTTTTGAAATATCTGTTAATATTTTTATGTTAAATATATTTTAACATAAAAGAAACCAATAAAACCATAGTTTTATACGTATATTTTAAGAGAGGTGGTTATGTTGATGAAAAGAGCCTATAAATTGTTAAGCTTATTTGTCATTTTTGTAATGACAATTTTTGTATTTTCATCTATAACCGAGCCTGCTAACACCTATAATATTGTGGCAAATCAGTACCTATATTCTACAGAAACTTTAGAAAATGCTGAGGCAATCGCTGAAGAATATAATTTGGAATTATTAAGCTATAGTGATTATGGTATAGCAATTTATAATAGCGATGTAAAGAACGATAGTTTTCTAATAGATAATGGGTTTGTATATAATTCATATTCTAATATAGAAGGTCCTCCATGGTCTCAGACGACTGATGAAGATCCATACTTAGATAATCAATATGGTCTAGTTATTACAAACACTATTGATGCATGGGAAACAACGACTGGATTAGACGGCTTAACTATAGCGATTATCGACACGGGAATTGATATAAACCACCCAGAGTTTGAAGGAAGAATTTCTCCACTATCAAAAAATGTTGCCACTGGTTCTGTAGGATTGCCTGCTGTTGATGACGATTATGGACACGGAACAATGGTTGCGGGAATTATTGGGGCAAATAAAGATAACTCAATCGGGATTGCCGGTATTACTCAAAATACAACTTTATTAATAATCAAGGCGAACCAATCATATTTAGGCACATTCTTAGATAGCAATGTAATTGAAGGTATTTATTATGCAATTGAACAAGGGGCAGACATAATTAATCTTTCTCTAGGAAGTTCTTACCCTAATCCTCAAACTGAAGAGGCAATTAATCTTGCTACTGAAGCCGGAATTATAGTAGTGGGTGCTTCTGGAAATGATGGAACCGATGAATTACTCTATCCCGCATCATTTGATAATTCTATTTCTGTTGGAGCTGTAGATGAATCATATACAGTAGCTGATTATTCTAATTATAATGACCAAGTTGATATTTCAGGACCAGGAACAGATATAATAACTACCAGCATTGATGGTGGTTACGTTCAAGGTTCTGGAACTAGTTTTGCTGCTCCTCATGTAACAGGAATAATCGCTCTTTATCTTAGTATTTATCCTAACGCAAGTATTGAAGAAATAAAAACTAAGCTATTTATAAGTAGCTTAGATCTTGGCGAAGAATCATTAGATCCTTATTATGGTTATGGCTTAATTAATGCAAATAATTTTATTAACTCAACTTATTACAAAATAACTTATATAACTGACCCGGGAAGTGAGATAGAATCTGACTATATAATTGCAGGTTCATTTCTTGAAACAACTGAAACACCTGTCTTAATTGACGAAATTTTTGTTGGTTGGTACTTAAACCCAGAATTGACTGTAGCTTTTGATAATTCTATTCCAATAACTTCTGACTTAACCCTTTATGCTAAATACTCAGATGCTTTTCATAATGTAAGATTTATTACTGCTGGCAGTAATGTATCTGACTTAATAGTTGAACATGATTCATATATAAGCTTACCTTACACTAGCTTAGATGGGTTTAATTTTATTGGCTGGTACTTGGATTCTAATTATCAAACGGAATATGTTCAAGCTCCAGTTACCAGTGATATTACTTTATACGCAAAATTTGAAGAAATAATCTATTATGATATAAATTATTATGTTTTAGATTCTCTTTACCAAAAAGTCACTTTAGAAGCTGATACACTAGTAAATCCAATCGATTTAAATATTTATGGATATTCTTTTAATGGTTGGTATCTTGATGATCAATTCTTAATCGAATATAATCCAAATAACATTTTAGAAGACATAGATTTGTATGCGTTATTAGAACCAGACATATTTAATATTACTCTTAATATTGATGGAGCGAGTTCTGTATTATCCTTTGAATACTTAGAAGTGCCAGAAATAAATGATCCATCAAAAACTGATTTTGATTTTGCTGGATGGTATCTTGATGATGATTATACAATTAGATATTTTAGTGAACCAATTACCGAAGATATTACATTGTACGCAAATTTCTTATCCCAAATCTATACTGTTGACTTAGTCATACTGGGAGTGCATTATGATTATATTTATGTGATTCCAGATACAATTCCAGAATTACCAGAAATTAATATAAATGGTTACGATTTTCAAGGCTGGTATCTTGATGATCAGTTTTCTGTAGAATATAGTTCAAATATTCTAAATAATAATCTGATTTTATATGGTCAATACACTGAGACTCTCTATACTATTCGGTTTTTTGATGCTTATGGAAGTATAATATCTACTCAAAGTTTAACATATAATGAAAATATTGTATTCCCTGAAAGTCCTGAAAAGACATCAACTATTTCATTTGATTTTGAATTTTCTGCTTGGTCAACTAATGCATTAAAAGTTATAGAAAACATTGATATTTATCCTGTTTATAATAAATCTTTTATTGAATCAAGTGTATACTTATTGCCAGCTGTTGATACAATATTTGTAGGAGAAAACCACGAAGATGGGTCAATATATATGGCTGATACTAGTTTAACTATTTCGATTGATTCCAAATTAGATAATTCTACCCCTGGTAGATATGAAATAATTTATAATATATATGATGAAGAGACTATCGTTTATTCAATATCTAGATATGTAAGAGTCGTAGAAAACCCAGTTCAAATAGAAATTGTATTAAACCCTGGAATATCAACTCTTTATCAAGGAGAACTTTATGTTGAAACTGGTGCTATTTCTAATTTAGGAGATGTTACTATATCTGGTTCAGTTAATACTTCCCTTCCTGGTATATACTATATTCTATATGAGGTGGAATATAATGGAGCTATTTACTCTAAAACAAGAATTGTTAATGTTTTAGATAATTCACAACTTATAATTATAGTTGAAAGCCTCTCTATAAATAAGGAGGAAGAATATGAATAAATTATTAACGGCATTAACAATTATTCTTATGTTATTTATCCTTGGTGGTTGTATGACAGCTGATGAAACCGATGTTGTTATTTATCTTAATTCTGGAATTGATACCGTAGAGATTAATAGTGAATTTATTGATGCAGGAGCTACCAGCAAAGGTTTTGGACTAATCGTAGACAACGAGGTTATATTTAATAATGTTAATATTACAGAGTTAGGTAGTTATTTGATAACTTATCAAGTCGAATATAAAAATGTCACAAAAACTATTTCAAGAGTAGTTAATGTTGTGGATGAAACTTCCCCAACAGGAACATTAAATTCTGGTGTTGATACAATTAAAGTTGGTTCAGCTTGGATTGATGCATCTGTAAGTACTGAGGATAATTCTGGTGATCCGGTTACAATTGAAATTATTGGTAATGTTAATACAAATATCAAAGGAGAGTATATAATTACTTACTTAATTGAAGATTCTTCAGGTAATCAAAACTCTTTAGTTCGATATGTAAGTGTTTATGAATAGAAATTTATAATAGAAATCTCACTTAAAAGTGAGATTTTTTTTATAAAAAAAAGTCAGATTTATCCGACTTAATCTATCTTATGGTGACCCGTACGGGATTCGAACCCGTGAGTGCATGCGTGAAAGGCATGTGAGTTAACCGTTTCTCCAACGGGCCTTAATAAGTGGCGCCTCAACTAGGATTTGAACCTAGGACCCCATGATTAACAGTCAT
>CAZZPD010000052.1:0-1149 GCA_964655885.1 uncultured Candidatus Izemoplasmatales bacterium
TAGATGAGAACTCAAAGAGAGTAGATGCTCTTAATCAAGAAGTAGAAACTGCATAAAAAAAGTCTTCCAATGATGATGGAAGACTTATTTTTTTGTTTTACTCGCCCCAAATTAAATCAATAAATTCTGGATAAGATATAAATGGATTGTAATTATTTTGATAAGTGAAAATTTCGTTATTTCTATTTCTTTCAAAATCATCCACAGGATCAAGTTCATTCCATTCCATAATTGTTGAGAATAAACCCATTTCTAGATTATTAGGAATACTATCAACTAATGATAAATCTTCATACATAGTAACCATATAAAAGAATATTCTTGCAATGTCACCTTTGACTTCATCTCTAGGTTCTACCATATCTCCTATTTTTTTAATATTATATTGATTATATTTATCAATTTGATAACTACTCATATCATCAAAAGAAATATTTGCATAATAACAATTGCTTCTATATGAATTAGCATCTCTATGAGCTGGTTTCAAGTTATGATAATCGGAATATGCATAAGTAATATAATTACCAGTTGACTCATCAACAAAGAATGATTTAGGCCATACATGCTCTCTACTCCAAGTGCCGTCATAATTCCATCCACCACTTTTTGATTCTCCAGAATAGAAAAATATTACATTTCCAGGAATCTCAGGGTCTTCATCTGTAGTTTCAAAAGCTTCACCCGAACTTGTATATGACTTTGAAATAAAACCACTATTAATTAATAATCTTAATTTTAATAACAAATCAACACCACTTAAGTCTTGTGCACTTGAAAAATATGCAGGAAGATTAACATCAATTAAAAATGATGCTAGATATCCATTATAATCCACAAAAACTTGTTTTGTACCATAAGTAGACATATCAACTTCATCAACAGTATAATCTCCAGATTGTAATTCAGTTGAATTGCTTTCATTGTCAATAAAAGTTACAGTCATTCCACTTAAGTTTAACTCATCATATACTTCATATGTAGTTTTAGTTGGTGAAGTAAGAATTAGCGTTGAATTATCTAGATATGTTGTGGTAGTTTCAATTTGAGTAGTAGTCATTGTTGTATCAGGAACTGTTGTTATTGGTTCAGTTGTTGTAGGCACTAACGTTGTAGGCACTAACGTTGTAGGTGCTATCGTTGTAGGTG
>CAZZPD010000052.1:1249-9015 GCA_964655885.1 uncultured Candidatus Izemoplasmatales bacterium
GTTGTAGGCACTAACGTTGTAGGCACTAACGTTGTAGGTGCTATCGTTGTAGGTGCTACTGTAGTAACTTCAACAGTTGTTTCCACAATTGTTGTAGTCTCTGCAAATGTTGTCGTTTCCTCAACTGTAGTAGTGTTCTCAATTGTAGTCGTTTCATTAGTAGTTGTTGTTCCAAACATCGTAGATAAATCACCACATGAAACAACAGTTATAGTAACAAACACCATCAAGATAAAAATAAGATATTTTTTTAAAATTTTTTTCATAATGTTTCCTTTCTTCTAAGCGTTATACACTTTAAGTAATTTTGTATTTAATCTGTCCATTCCAATAGCTCCTAATGGTGCTGATATAAAAATTGATAAGACAGAAATTGTAAGAATTAAACTACCTGCCGGCATTCCTAGTGTTAAAGGGATAGCACCGATAGCAGCTTGAACTGTTGCTTTTGGTAAGTATGCAATACAAGCAAAGATTTTTTCTTTATTATTAAGGTTTGTTTTATACAAACATATCATAACAGAAATCATTCTAAATAATAAAGAAGCTGCAATTAAAATGACTGCTAATAATCCCGCTGTTTTTAATACAGTAATTTCCACAGCTGCACCAACTAAAACAAAAAGCATAATTTCAGCTGCTACCCAAATTTTTGAGAATTTTCCTGTTAATCTTTTTGCTAAAACTGGATATACTTTTAATATGCTTCCAGCCATAGCTATTACAGCTAATAAACCAGAAATTGTAAAGTAATCTTTTAAAGCATCTTCTAATACGATAAAGAAGAATGCTAAAGCAAAAATTATAAGTACTTTTATTGTATCTCTCATATGTATTCTCTTGAAAATTTTTATGAGGATTAAACCTATACCTATACCCGTTAATAAACTTACTATGATAGATACCGGAAATAAAACAATAGACAATGTATCAAAAGTATTCGTTTGTTGGATTCCAACAAATATCGTAAACATAACAATACAATAAATATCATCAATAGAAGAACCAGCTAAAATCATTTGAGGTATTTGTTTATCAGTACCTATTTTCTTTTCAATAAAGTGAATCATTCTAGGTACAACAACAGCTGGTGAAACAGCAGCGACAATACTACCTAAGATAAAGCCTTCTATTAAAGTGATATTAAATAATATTGGAGATATTAATCCAATAAATATAATTTCAATTGTAGCTGGTATAAAACTTAACAAAACAGCTGGTCTACCAACTTTCTTTAAATCATTTAAATCCAAAGTCAGTCCGGCCCTTAGTAAAATTACTATTAATGCTATTTCTCTTAAGTCAGCAGAAATTGATAATAATTTAGGATCGATTAAATCTAAGACATAAGGACCTAAAATAATACCTGTAATAATGAAAGCTATTAAACCAGGTAATTTTATTTTTATAAATATTGCATTTAATGATAAGCTAACGATTAATATTAGTCCAAGGCTTAATAACATTATTGATGTCTCCTTTTTTGTATATGTTATTATAATAAAATATATACTAAAATGTCAAGTTCTATATGGTGTTTATGTTTAAAAAAAGAAAACAATCAAAATACTTCGAAATTCAAAGCATTTTTTGGTTGTCTGTTTTTTTTTACAAAAACCGCTTTCATTATTAAAAAGTAGCGCTTACAAACGATAAAAAATGCTTTTGTCTATTGTAAAAATTGTGTAAATATGATATAAAACATAATAATATTTCGGAAAAATTTTGGAGGATACTTAATGAGGAATTACTATATCAAAAGAATTTTATCAGCGATACTGACACTGTTCATTATTGCTACCGTAACATTCTTCATGATGAAATTGATGCCTGGAGGACCTTTTGCTAGAGAAAGACCAATCCAGCCTGAAATTATTGAATTATTAGAAGAAAAATATAATTTGAATGATCCTATATTTGTACAATATTACAAGTATATGTTAGGGATAATTAAATTTGACTTTGGATATTCATATCGTGAGTTAGGTGTTAATGTTACTGAACAAATTTTATTAAAATTTCCAATTAGTTTAAGACTGGGATTATATGCAACTATTGCAATTATAGCCTTAGGAATACCAATTGGGATTGTATCAGCTCTTAAAGAAAATACTTGGGTTGATCATCTAGCAATGTTTTTAGCTACTATAGGTGTAACGATACCAAGTTTCGTAGTTGCAGTTGTATATATATCTTTAGTAGCAGGTCAGTTGGGTTGGGTAGATGCGTTCGGACTGGATGAATGGACCTCCTATATAGGTCCAGTATTAGCTTTATCAGCTTATTCATTATCGTTTGTATCTAGACTTACCAGAAGTAGTATGCTAGAAGTACTAAGACAAGACTATATGAGAACAGCAAGAGCAAATGGTTTGCCAAAAATTAAAGTGCTTTATAAACATGCTTTAAAAAATGCTTTAATACCAGTAGTTACATATATTGGTCCAATGTTTGCAGCAATTATTACTGGTTCATTCGTTGTAGAAAGAGTTTTCTCAATTGGTGGAATCGGTAAGTATTATGTAGAAAGTGTTTCAAATAGAGATTATACAATGATTATGGCAGTTACAGTATTCTATGCTGCAATTTACATTTTTATGGTATTCTTAGTAGACATAGCTTATTCTTGGATAGATCCACGCATAAAATTAGGAAAGACTAGCGGTGAGTAATATGAGGAATTTTAATTTTGTGGATAGCTCTAAAAAAAGAGATATAGAGCAGATTAGAGAAAGTTTAACTTATTGGAAAGATGCTTGGAGAAGATTAAAAAGCAACTGGGTTGCAATGGTCGGGTTAGTAGGAGTTATTTTTGTAATATTATTTGGATTTGTAGGACCATTACTTACCCCTTATACATATTATGAACAAGTTACAGATTTTAGTTATTTACCTCCTAGTTTTGAAATTTATGAGTTAGGTGAAGATGGATATGTTTTCCTTAATGGAGACTATCGTTTATTACTCGTTACTGAAAAAGGAGAAGTAATTGAAAGATTAGATAGAGTAAGATTAGATACGATTAATAGAGTATATCACTATGAGTATCAAGGTGAGGACATTGCAGTTGATTACTCTTATAGATTATATGAACCAGATGGTGAAATTGATTTTACCGTTACATATAAAGGTATAACAAGTGAACTGCCAGTAAAAACAGTATGGAATAGAACTTATTTATTAGGTAGTGATCATTTAGGTAGAGATATCTTAACTAGACTAATGTATGGTGCAAGAATTTCATTAATTATCGCATTTGCAGCTGCTACAGTTAATTTACTTATTGGTGTAGGCTACGGTAGTATATCAGGTTTCGTTGGTGGAACTGTAGATAATATAATGATGAGAATTGTAGATATTATTAATTCAATTCCTTTGGTTATATATGTTATTTTGTTGATGGTGTTATTAGATAAATCAAATATGTGGACAATTATCCTTGCTTTAGGATCCGTTTATTGGGTAGGTATGGCAAGGTTAGTACGTGGACAAATCTTGAGTTTGAAAGATCAAGAATTTGTTTTAGCTGCTAAAGTAATTGGTGTGAGTAGTGGAAAAATCATTTCTAGACATTTAATACCAAATGCACTTGGACCAATCTTAGTATCATTAACTATGATGATTCCATCAGCTATATTTACAGAAGCATTCTTAAGTTTCATTGGTATTGGTATTTCAGCTCCACAAGCATCATGGGGTACTATGGCTAATGAAGCGATACAATTAATGGAAAAATACCCTTATCAATTGTTGTTACCATCATTAGCAATTGGTATTACAGTATTATCGTTTAATTTCGTTGGGGATGGATTGCGTTCAGCTCTTGACCCAAGATTGAGGAAGGGGTAAACAACATGTCAAAACTATTAGAAGTAAAAAACCTTAAAACCTCATTTTTTACTCACTTAGGTGAAGTGCAAGCAGTAAGAAATATAAGTTTTAATTTAGAAAATGGAGATATACTAGGTATCGTGGGTGAATCAGGAAGTGGAAAATCAGTTACTTCACTTTCAATTATTGGTTTAATTGACTCACCTGGTAAAATTGTTGAAGGTGAAATTATATTCAATGGTGTAGATTTAGCTAAACTAAAAGATAGAGAACTAAATCAATATCGTGGTAATGATATATCAATGATATTCCAAGATCCTATGACTTCAATTAATCCGGTTTATTCAATTGGGAATCAATTAATGGAAGTAATTAAAACCCATTCAGATTTACGAGGCAAAGAAGCAAAAGATAGAGCATTAGAATTATTAGACTTAGTAGGAATACCACAACCTGAATCAAGAATAAAGAGTTACCCACATGAATTTTCAGGTGGTATGAGACAAAGAGTTTTAATTGCGATGGCATTAGCCAATAATCCTAAATTATTGATTGCTGATGAACCAACAACAGCTCTAGATGTTACCATTCAAGCACAAATTTTAGATTTAATGAGAAACATTAAAGATAAAACTCATTCATCAATTATTTTTATTACTCATGATTTAGGTGTAATTGCCGAAATTTGTAATAAAGTAATCGTAATGTATGGTGGAATGATTATGGAAAAAGCTGATATTTTTAGCTTATATGAAAAGCCACAACATCCTTATACTGTAGGACTAATGCAATCTGTACCAAAACCAAAATCTGGTAGCAAGAAAAGATTAGTACCTATTCCAGGATCACCACCAGATTTATTAAAACCTCCTAAAGGTTGTCCATTCTCACCAAGATGTAAACATGCGATGGAAATTTGTTTAGAACAAGCAGCACCTCTATATAAAATTTCTTCAACACAATTTGCATCTTGCTGGTTACATGATAAAGAAGCTCCAGAAGTAGAAGGCTTTGTAAAATGTGATCCAGTTGGGATAGATGAGGAGGTGTACTAAAATGACTAAAAAAACAAAAGAACCTTTATTAGAAATAATTGACTTAAAAAAACACTTCGATTTAGGTGGAACATTAAGAAAGAAAAAGATTTTAACCGCTGTAGATGGCGTTACTTTCACAATTTACAAAGGTGAAACATTTGGTCTTGTAGGTGAATCAGGATGTGGAAAAACCACTACTGGTAGAACCATCATTAGACTTTATAACCCTACTGGTGGTAAAATATTATATGAGGGAGTAGATTTAGCAACATTAAATAGTAAGCAAATGTTCCCTTTTAGAAGAAAAATTCAAATGATATTCCAAGATCCATATGCATCATTAAATACAAGAATGACTGTTACAGACATTATTGGTGAAGGAATAGACACGCATAATTTGTTGCAAGGAAAAGAAAGACAAGAAAGAATTTTTGAATTATTGGAAAAGGTTGGCTTAAAAAGAGAACATGCTAATAGATATCCGCATGAGTTCTCTGGTGGTCAAAGACAAAGAATTGGTATTGCTAGATCATTAGCAATTAATCCAGATTTAATTATCTGTGATGAACCAATTAGTGCACTTGATGTATCAATTCAAGCACAAGTTGTTAACATGTTAGAAGATTTACAAGAAGAATTTGATTTAACATATTTATTCATTGCTCATGATTTATCTATGGTAAGACATATATCAGATCGAATTGGTGTTATGTACCTAGGTAAACTTATGGAAATTACTACTAGTGATGAATTATATGATAATCCAAGACATCCATATACTAAATCTTTATTATCATCAATTCCAATTCCTGACCCAAGAAGTTCAATAAGAGAATCTAGAATTATTTTAGAGGGTGACGTAGGTAACCCAATAAATCCAAAACCTGGATGTCGATTTGCATCACGTTGTAGATACGCAAAAGATAGGTGTAGACAAGAAACACCTGAACTCGTTGAAATTGAACCTGAACACTTTGTGGCATGTCATTTTGTAGACGAGATTAATGATTAAGATATTTTACACAAAAAATAAGTGTTGAATATATACAAAAATAATATATGAAGGAGAGAAAAAATGAAAAAGTTTTTGTTAGTTTTAACTGCAATAGTATTATCACTTGCTTTCGTAGCTTGTGGTGAAACTACTACAGAAGCAACAACTGCAGCACCAACAACTGAAGAACCTGCAATGCAAGTTCTAAATTGGAATATTGGTGCTGACCCACAAACTATTGACCCTACACTAAATGGGGCTAGTGATGGTGGAGACGTTATTAACCAAACATTTGAAGGACTTGTTCGTGAAGTAAGCGGTGTTGTTGTCGCTGGTATTGCTGAATCTTGGACTACATCTGCAGACGGATTAACTGTAACATTCACACTTCGTGATTCTAAATGGAGTGATGGTTCAGACTTAACTGCATCTGATTTTGTATACTCTTGGCTAAGAGGTATGGATCAAGCTACTGCATCTGAATATGCATGGATTTGGGAATATACAAATATTGTTGGTTCAATGGATGCTGTATATTGGACAGATGAATGTAACAATACTACTGAAGTATGTAACGTTTATGATGAAGATGACGAACTAGTTGGTGACGATCAAGCTGATGGACTAGGTGATGATAATGGATTAGACTATGATGACACATTAGCAGCTGTTGGAATCAGTGCTCCTGACGATAACACATTAGTTGTTGAATTAGTTAACCCTACACCTTATTTCGTAAGTTTAATGGCTTTCTATCATTTCATGCCTGTAAAACAATCAGCTGTTGAAGCTGTAGGCGGAGAAGAAGGTTTATGGGCAAAAGATCCTGACCTTGTAGTAAGCAATGGACCTTTCAAATTAGTTGAGTATGTATCTGGCGATGGACTTAAATTAGTTAAGAATGAAGAATATTGGAATGCTGATGAAGTATACATCGATGAAATTTACGGTGAATTTATTGAATTAGCTACTACTGCATATGTTGCTTACAATGCTGGTGAATTAGATGTATTACCATCTGTTCCAAATGCAATGGTTTCAGCATTAATCGCAGAAGATCCAAACTTCTATGTATTCCCATTATTAGGAACTTACTACTATAACTTCAATTTAGACCCATCATCACCTGATTATGATCCAATCTTTGATAACGTAAATCTTAGAAAAGCATTGGCATATTCAATTGATAGAGAAGCTATTACTGAAGCACTAAGTGCTGGTCAAGTTCCTGCAACTGGATTCGTTCCTACTGGATTCCTTGATGACCAAGGTAATGATTTCGCTGTTGAATCTGGAAACTATGGAATTGCAACTGATACTTCTAATTACGCAGAGGCTGTAACCTTATTTGCTGAAGCTGCTACAGAATTAGGATTGGATGTAGCTGGACTTAAAGCTGCTCTTGATGGAAAAACAATTCTTTACAACACTTCAGAAGGTCATAAATTAGTTGCTGAAATGGTACAAGAATCATGGAGAGTTAACTTAGGTATTAACGTTACCTTAGGAAACGAAGAATGGGCTGTATTCCAAGAAACAAGAGAAAACGGTGAATTTGACGTTGCTAGAGGTGGATGGTTAACTGACTTTATGGATCCTGCTGGATTATTAGCTATCTTCACATCTGAAAATGCTTATAATGATCCTGGTTATGATAACCCTGCATTTGATACATTAATGACTGATGCTCAAGCTACAACTGATATCGCAACTCATTTCGAAAAGTTGTATGCAGCTCAAGACTTATTAATGGCTGATATGCCAATTATCCCTGTTTACTACTATGCAGATACTTATCTAATTAGAGAAACAGTACAAGACTGGGGAAGATCAGTTCTTGGATCATTAGACTTTACACATGCAAGAATAGTTACTGAATAGTAATTACATTAATTTAAAAAGAA
>CAZZPD010000053.1:0-9011 GCA_964655885.1 uncultured Candidatus Izemoplasmatales bacterium
AACAATCATTTAGGTGGAGATGATTTTGATAATAAAATCGTTGAATGGTTAGTTGAAGAATTTAAAAAGGAAACTTCAGTAGATTTATCAAAAGATAAAATGGCTTATCAAAGATTAAGAGACGCAGCTGAAAAAGCTAAAAAAGAATTATCTTCAATCACAAAAACACAAATCAGTTTACCATTCATCTCTATGAATGCTAGTGGACCTGTCCATTTAGAAAAAGAATTAACAAGAGCTAAATTCAATGAATTAACTCATGACTTAGTTCAAGCAACAGTAGATCCAGTAAGAAGAGCATTAAGAGATGCTAAAATGACAGCTAGTGATATTGATGAAGTATTATTAGTAGGTGGATCAACTAGGACTCCTGCTGTTCAAGAAGCAGTTAAGAAAATCTTAGGAAAAGAACCAAATAGATCAATTAACCCTGATGAAGTTGTCGCAATGGGTGCAGCTATCCAAGGTGGTGTATTACAAGGTGATGTTAAAGATGTATTGTTATTAGATGTAACACCTCTATCATTAGGTATTGAAACTTTAGGTGGCGTATTCACTAAATTAATCGAAAGAAATACAACAATTCCAACATCTAAATCTCAAATCTTTAGTACAGCACAAGATAATCAACCAACCGTTGATATTCATGTATTACAAGGTGAAAGATCAATGGCTAAAGATAATAAAACTTTAGGACATTTCCAGTTAAGTGATATTCCACCAGCAAGAAGAGGCGTTCCTCAAATCGAAGTTAAGTTTGATATTGACGCTAATGGTATCGTTAATGTTTCAGCTAAAAACGTAGCTACTGGAAAAGCTAATTCAATTACAATTCAATCAGGTTCAAGTTTAAGTGATGATGAAATTGAAAGATTAGTTAGAGAAGCTGAGGAAAACGCTGAAGCTGACAAAGAAAAACGTGAAGAAGCTGATTTAAGAAATGAATCAGATCAATTAATCTTCGTAACTAAAAAAGCTATTGAAGACTTAGGAGATAAAGTTACAGACAGTGAAAAAGCAGATGCTGAAAGCAAAATCAAAGAATTAGAAGAAACTTTAAAAGGCGATAATCTAGATATGATTAAATCAGCTAAAGCTAACTTAGAAAAATCAGCTCAAAGTTTAAGTGAAAGAGTTTATAAAGAACAACAACAAGCACAAGGTGCTCAAGGTACAGAACAACAACAAGATTACACTCAACCTGATGATGACGATAAAAAAGACGACGATGACGTGTTTGATGCAGATTATAAAGAAATGTAATAATGATAATTTAACTAACTATTAAAGAAAGCGAATTAGAGGTATATTATGGCAAAAAAAGATTACTACGAAGTCTTAGGGATAAATAAAAGTGCTTCCCAAGATGAAATAAAAAAATCATACCGAAAACTAGCAAAAAAATATCATCCAGATGTATCAACTGAAACAAATGCTGAAAGTAAATTCAAAGAAGTACAAGAAGCATACGATGTTTTAAGTGATACAACAAAAAAAGCACAATACGACCAATTTGGTCACGCTGCTTTTGACCAAACCAGTGGTTTTGGTCAAGGTGGATTTAGTGGTGGATTTGGTCAAGGAGATTTTGATTTTGGAGATATTTTCAGTGCTTTCTTTGGTGGTGGAGGTAGAACTCAAAGAAGTTCTAACAGACCAAGAAAAGGTTCTGATATAAGAAGAAGAATGTCAATTTCTTTTGAAGAATCTATCTTTGGTAAAAAAGAAAAAATCAAAGTTCCAGTCTATGATGAATGTCACGTTTGTCATGGATTAGGAGCTAAATCAAAAAGTGATATAAAAGCTTGTTCAATGTGTCATGGTACAGGTTCAGTAGTTGAAGAAACGCAAACTTTGTTTGGTAGAACTCAAACTAGAAGAACTTGTCCAACGTGTAATGGAACAGGTAAAGAAATAATAAATAAATGTCCTAACTGTAATGGTGAAGGTGTAGAAAAAGTCACTAAAGAAGTTGAAATAAAAGTTCCTGAAGGAATTGAATCAGGTCAACAAATCAGATTAGAAGGCTTTGGAAATAAAGGTTCTAATGGTGGACCAAATGGAGATTTGTATATTGTATTTGAAGTTAGAAAATCTGATACATTCCTTCGCCAAGGTGATGATATATTAATCAGTGTACCAATCACATTTAGTCAAGCAGCTTTAGGTACTGAAATTGAAGTTCCTACAGTTTATGGAAAAGTATTGCTAAAAATTCCAGCAGGAACTCAGTCAGATTCAAAATTTAGATTAAGAGGTAAAGGTGCACCTAATATTAGATCGCATATAAAAGGTGATGAACATGTTCTTGTAACAGTTGTAACACCATCTAAATTAACAACTGAACAAAAAAGAATCTTTGAACAACTATCAAAAGTTGAAGAAAAGCCCAGGAAAAACAATAAATCATTTTGGTCAAAAATAAAAGATTCATTTAAATAAAAACCGATTAATTTCGGTTTTTTTTGTTATAATATTAGACAGGAGGTTACTATGAATGTATTACAAATTGGGATACTTATTTTTGTATCAATTGAATTTTTAAATATTATGACACTATATTTTATGCCGTCGTCAAGAATAGGTAATGGAGTAGGTGTCTTCAAGGCTTTAGAAAAAGCAGATTCAGACGATGAAATGAAACCATTTGTTGGTTATCTTATCAATTGGGTAGCCGGAACAAAACTTATCTTTATCATGGTTGGAATTGTTATTGTAATTTTCGGTAATGAAAAAACTCAGTTATATACTGTTATAGCTTTTATTATATCTATTTTATCGTTTTATTGGAGATTATTCCCTACAATTAAAAAACTTGATAACTTAGGACAAATAACACCAAAAGGTTATTCGAAAACATTAAATATAATGATAGTTTCTTTTATATTAATGTTTGTAATTGTATTAATCATTTATTTAATTTAAAGACTTTCATATTGAAGGTCTTTTATATATAATATATATATGAAAGAAATTATAACAAAAACTATTTTACAAAGAATGAAACCAAGCATGAATGGCTGGTTTTGGCATGATTATAACATGAATCTATATCGAGGATGTTCACATGGATGTATCTATTGTGATTCTCGTAGTCTTTGCTACGGGGATGATTATTTCGATATAAACAAACCAAAAATAGATGCTTTAAAAATTCTAGAAAATGAATTATTCTCAAAAAGAATAAAAGGAATCTGTGGTTTGGGTGGAATGAATGATCCATATAATCCTTTAGAGAAGCAATTAGAAATTACAAGAGGTGCACTAAAGTTAATTCATAAATATGGATATGGAGTATCAATTCATACAAAAAGTACCTTAGTGTTAAGAGACTTAGATATATTAAAGGAAATAAACAAACACAAATCAGTTCTTGTAATTTTCACCATTACAACAGCTGATTTGGAATTACAAAAGAAGATTGAACCATATGCTAGCACAACTATAGAAAGATTTGAAGCGATTAAGCAATTGAATGAAGCAGGAATTTATGCTGGTATATGTATGATGCCTATATTACCTTTTATTAATGATACCGATGAAAATCTTGATGGAATTGTTGAACTATCTAAAACATATAATGCTAAATTTATTTATGCATATTTTGGAGTGACATTAAGAGATAGACAAAGAGACTATTTCTATAAACATTTAGATAAACACTTTCCTTATATAAAAGAGAAATACATTAAAACATATGGTGAAAGCTATGAATGTAATTCTCCAAGAAGTAAACATCTTTATCAAAGATTAAAAGAAAAATGTACAGAAAATCATATATACTACAAGATGGAAGATATCAATAATGCGTTTCTTAAGAAGCCTAAACAAATAGCTTTAAACCTCTGAATCCAGCAATTTTGGATTCTTTTTATTTTTTTGTTTACAAACGCTACCTAATGAGGTATAATATAAACAGGTTATGCATAAAAACAATATACATAAAGAGATTATATAATGGAGGTGAGATAATGACGAATTCTGGCGAATATGTAAGAGGATTTACCAATTATATTATTTTGTCAATTCTTGGAAAATTTGATAGTTACGGCTATGAAATGACAAAAATCATAGAGTCGGTAAGTAAGCAGAATATCCAACTTAATGAAGCTACTCTTTACACAGCCCTGAAGCGGTTGCTAGCCGATGGTAAGATAGCTTCTTATATGGGCAAGAATAAAAAAGGCATGAATAGACGTTATTATCAAATAACTCCACAAGGTAAAAAAGAATTGAAGTCATTTAGAAAAGATTGGGTAATGATAGAAAATACTCTTTCAAGTCTAGTTGGTGGAGATTTCAAATATATTAGAGAGAATTAGGAAGTGATTTTATGGATTTATATAATGTAATGCCAAAACAATTTTTCAATGTTTTAGCAAGTAAAAATCAATCAGTTTATGTTGCATGTATATTAGAACTATATAAAGCTTATGAACAAGGTTCTATTTTAGGGATGGATAAAACCTTAGCGAAACAAGTGCTTGTCGATTATTTAGATTTGAATCCACTTGATGAGGAACTTGAAGATACAGAATTTGAACAAGAAATAACTAATCGAGATCGTGCTAATCAAGTATTAAGAAGATTAGAAGAATGTGAATGGATCGATGTTGATGTTAATAATGATTATGAAGAAATAGTAAATTTCCGTGACTATGCTATTACAATCATTCATGCTTTAAGAGAAATATCTAATGATTCATTCTATGGGGATGATTCTGAAGGACATGAATTTAGAGGTTATATCTATACTGTATATTCTTTGCTTAACGCTGAAGAAGGTGAATACGGTATGGTGGTTGACCAAGTATATAAGAATACAGCGGCCTTTGTTAGAGAAATCAGAAAGCTTGATTCAAGACTTAAATCATATATCAGAACGATCATAGATAATTCTGAAATTAAAGATTTAATTAATTTATTAGTTGAATATAAAGTTGAATTAGTTGATCAAGCATATCGAAGACTTAAAACAAGTGATAACATTAACAAATACAGACTAGAAATTATTAGAAAACTTGAAAGTTTTCAACAAGATCCAGTGATTATGGATAAGATATCGAAAGAATATCTAGTACAATCCCACAACAATCATGATATTGCAATGGAAAAAGCAAATAAAAAAATAGATGATATGATTGATATCTATAATTCAGTTAATTACATCATCGATGAAATCGATAAAAAGAATAAAGTATATGTTAACTCAACAATTGCTAAAATCAAATTCTTATTATCAGACGATGAAAATGTCATTACTAAACTAACAAGAATACTTAAATATACAGCTAAAGAGATAAAAAACAGAAGAACAAAAAGAGCTTTACAAACCATAGAACCTTTATTTAATATTTCTTCTTATACACAAATCAATCCTAGTTCATTATATACTCCAAGAGGTTTCTATAAACGAGTAGATTCTCAATACTTAGAAGAAAATAACGGTGGACCTGGACTTAAACTGCAAGAAGCGTTCTATAAAGAATTTGAAAGAAACTATTCTGAAGAAGTTATTAGTAAGTATCTAAACGAATACTTCAAAGAAAATAGTTTAATCAAAGCATCAGAAATTATTAGAAATGATATGAGTGATGAAGCAATACTTAAATTACTATATATACTAGTATATGCTGGAGATGAATTAGATTATTATATTCAACCATTAGAAAAACCAATTGAACATCCAAAATTCGAATTAAAAGATTTTGAAATTATAAGGGGGTATGCAGAATGATACTTGAAAACTTTGAAGAATTAAACTCAGGACAAAAAAATATGTTCGCAAAAACTTGCTTAAGATTATTACAAACTGGATTCTTAGCCAGAGATAAACGTGATAATAAAGATATGTATTACTTCTTAATCAGCTATAAAAAATATTTTGATGAATATTTTGAAATTATGAATTACGAAATTAATTTAGATCGAGAAAATGGGGCTGTTCAATTAGTACATCAAGATAATTCTAATGTCTTAAGATTAAACAAAGAAGAAACTGTAATATTATTAATACTTAGAATATTATATCATCAACATTTATCTGACACATCAATCAATGATAATATCATTATTTCTATTAATGAATTACATGAATATTATGATTCTCTAGAACTTAAAAGGAAGATCAATAAAACGGATTTAGTTAATATATTAAGAATGTATAAAAAATATAACATTATTGAGCCTATTGGAGATATTACTAAATCAAATTCAAAAATTCTTATCTTCCCTACTGTTCTATTAGCCATTAATACTAGTGCAATCAATGATGTATATGATTTAGTTTCAAGAATAGAACCAAAACAAGGAAGTGATGACGATGAAGAAGCTAACTAAAATAAGATTAATTAATTGGCATTACTTTGCTAATGAAACAATTAATGTAAAAAACAACACTCTAATTACAGGTCAAAATGCTACAGGTAAATCTACAATCATTGATGCAGTTGCTTTTATCATTACAGCTGGAGATCAAATCTTTAACTTAGCTGCTAATGAAAAAAGCAAAAGGGATCTAAGAGGGTACGTTAAATGTAAATTAGGTATTAATGATAAAGAATACCTAAGAGAAGGAGATACTACAGGTCATGTAGCTTTAGAGTTCTATGATGAAACGAAACAAGAATATTTTGTTGTTGGTTCTGTCATTGATATCTTTGGAGAAGTATTGCCTCCAAAAGTAATCTTCTATCAAATCAAAGGTAATCTAAAAGATGAATACCTTATTGATGAAGAAAACAGAATCAGAACAACAGTCATGTTCAAAAAGACTAAGAAAGCAACCAAAGTTTATTTAACAAGAAGAGAAGCTAAACTAGCATTCAGATCATTATTTGGTTCAATCAATGAAAATTACTTCTCATTAATCCCAAAAGCTTTAGCTTTTAAACCAATTCCTGATGTTAAAAACTTTATTTACAAATACTTATTAGAAGAAAAAGTGTTAGATGTAGAATCAATTAAAGAATCTATTAATGCATATAGAGATTTAGAAGCTACCTTAAAAGTAATTAAAAAGAAAGTTACTGACCTACAAGATATCAAAACTATCTATGAGGAAATCAAAACCAATGAAGGCCAAAAAGAATTCTATGAATACTTCATGAAACTGCTTGATGTTCAATCAATGAAAGCTGAAATTGAAAGGTATGATGTTAAACTAGACAAAGTTAGAGTGTCAAAAGAACAAAATGCTAAATTAATTGAAGAAATAAACACACAACTTCAAGTTTTAGACGAAAGAAGTAAAGAAGTTTATAGTATGCTTCAATCTAATAGTTCATTTAGTTTATCTCAAGTATATGATAAAGAGATTCAAGAATTAGATAGAACGATTGCAAAAAAAGAAGAAATCAAACAAGATGCAAGAAAAAAATTCCGTAAAGCAAAACAAATTATTGAGGAATTAAGAACTGAATACAAAAAACCTAGTTATAATAGTTTAACAAAAATTGAATTAACAAAAATAGATGAAGAAAATTATGAAGATAATAAACTTAAACTATTAAAAGCTAAAAAAGAATTAGATAAAATCTTAGATGAAAATAAAAGCGAATTAGGAAAGCAAAACCATATTAAAAATGGTCTTGTAAAAAGAATTAATAGTGTATATCAAACATTAAAAGATTTAGAAAACCATAAAATCAGATATAACCCAATGGTTAAAAACCTACAATCACAAATTGTAGCTGGTGTTAAACAAAGATATGGGGTTGATATTAACGTTCATCTTTTATGTGAGTTATTAGAAGTAACGAATCCTGATTGGCATGATACTGTTGAAGATTACTTAGGATTCCAAAGATTCAACCTTATCGTTGAACCTAGATACTTTGATGAAGCATTAAATGTATATAACCAAGTTAAAGATAGTTTGAAGATTTATGGTATTGGTTTAGTAAACACTAAAAAAATCCAACATTTCAAACAATTTAGAGACAAATCATTAGCTTCAATCATCTCAAGTGAAAATGTAGATGCTAGACACTTTATCAATATGATTTGTGGTAACTTGATTATGGTCGATGATGTAAATGAATTAGAAAACTATCCTCAAGCAATTACTAATAGTGGAATGGTTTATAGAAGTTACACAGTTAGATCATTAAACAAAAATCAAGAAAAACCATTCATCGGTAAAAAAGCAGGAGAAAAACAACTAGAAAAATGGCGTAATCTAGCTAATAATACAAGAATTGAGTTCAATCGTGTTAATGATGGTATTCAAATACTTGAAGAAGAAAACAACGCGATTAACGCACTGAACATCAGTGAAATAATTACTTTGCAAGAAGCTTACTACTCTATTAATTCATTAAAAGAGAGAAGAAAAGAATTATTGAAAAAGAAATCTCAATTACCTGAAGAAAGCTTAACAGAAATCAGAGCTGAATATGAAAACATTAAAGAAGAAATCAGAGGCTATGAAACTAATAGACAAAAAGCTTATGAAAAGAATGGTAAGTTAAATGCAGATGAATTAAAATTCCATGAAGCAATTTTAGACCTTGAAAAGAAATTAACTAAATTGAATAATAAAATTGCATTTATCGGAAGTGAAAACTTAACTTTAGAAAAAGAAGCTGAAAACTTATACAAACATGAAATATCTAAATCAAATAATATTCCTAAGATTGTTGAAGAATATCAATCAAGGATCCAAAGAGAATTAGAAACAATCGATAACCTAGAAGATTCACTTAAAACAAAACAATTTAAGTACGTTAACACATATAATCTAAGTTACCAATTTGGTAAAGATAACATGTATGAATATATCGATGAACTAAACAAATTAGTTAAATCTGAATTAGTAAAATATGAATCAAAAGTTAGAGAAGCTAGAGAGTCAGCTGAAAAATTATTTAAAGAAGACTTTATCGCTAAATTAAGAGATTACATTATATCAGCTCAAGATGAAATTAGTCGCATAAACCAAACATTAGCTAATATTCATTTCGGTGAAGATACCTATGAATTTATCTTCCCTAAATCAAAAGAATATGGTG
>CAZZPD010000054.1:0-3716 GCA_964655885.1 uncultured Candidatus Izemoplasmatales bacterium
AATCATTTGAATATCATTAACAACTTCTAAATTAGGATCAGCTGCCCATGCATCTATTTGATCTAATAAAATTATAATTATTTGTTCAGCTAAGGCTACATTTGAAGGTTCATCTAAGAAAGCTTCAATTGTTTCAGGTAACCATGCCATAGCCATTATTTCTTCAATTTCGTATTCATAATCTAAAATCATCTGTTCATAATGAGCAATTTCCATATAATTATACATCATTTCATAAGCTTTATCATATATATAGTTTGCTAGATAATAATATTCATCAAACGAAGTATGAATATTATAATAATTCAAATCAAAATCATCTCTTAAAACTTGAGCATCTGCTTCATAATTTTTAAACATTTCATATGATGTTAAAATATCTGAATACATGTAAAATTCTTCATCATTCATAAGATCAAATAAATAATTTACATAAGACATTTCTTCGTCATCAAATGCATATTGAATTTCATTCCAAAAATCCCAATCGAAATATTCGTTATAATTACTATAATAGAATAAATCTTGATCATATTCAGCATAATATGATACTTCAAATTCCATTGCCTGCCAATATTCTGTAGCTGCTAATTGTGCTTCAGCTTGAATTAAAGGATTTACATCATAAATATTTGCAATTTCAGCAAGTACTTCATTTTCAATATTTGTAAGTCCATCAATTTGTTGTTGAATTTGACTTTGTAAATTAATAATTTCATTTTCAAACCATGATGTATCAATCATATTTCCTAATTCAGGATATAATAAATCCATCACTCCACTCGTTAGAATTCCAGCTATATCAGCATTTGTATAACCTAAACCTTTAATTCCATCATAAATTTTTAATAAGTCTAGTGGAGACTCTATTTTAGCCATATTTCTAATCACTGATCCAATTCCAAGCATTTCATAATACAATCCTTCATAGTCTCCAGTTGTTAAACCAAGAATATCAATAAATGTATCTTCTAAAAATTCTACTGTTGTTGGATTATATTCATTGAACATTTCTGCAATTAGATCATTTAGATACATTACATCAAAAGTAAAACTAAATGGATTTGACAATATATCCATAGGATCTTCAAACATCATTCCTAGATACATAACAGATTGCTGTAATTCAATTAATGTAGGATAATTTAATGGATCAATTGCATTAATGTCATATGCAGCTACTGTAGCTATTAATGTTTCAATAGAATTGATATGTAAATTCCAAGCATCTTGAGTATCTATTAAGTCTTGTGGATCATAAGTTTCATATTCCATATCGAAATAAACTTCTAATAACATATTTATAATTAAATCTAAATCAACTGTAGCTGGATCATAGATTGCTTCAATTGTTTGTGCAATCATTATTACTTGTTGATAAATATTATATCCACCTTCAGTGAAAGCGGTTATTGTATCAAGCAGTAATTGAATATCAGCTTCAGTTAGAGCATCTAACATGATAGTTAATTCATCCATACCTTCATCAGCAAAACCAATATATTTTATTAATAAATCATTGATTCTAGCAACTTCAGCAGGTTTATCTAAAGGATCAATAGTATCATCATCTTCAACAACTTCAGTGATGATAATTAAGATATATGCTTCTAAATTAGCTAAATCAGTTGAGTCAAGTGTATTAGCTCTTAATTTTAATAACGCTGATAAATCTTGAGTGAATTGATATAAATCTGCTGCTGTAAACGGTAACATATCAACAGTCATTGGTCCATTATAATATTGCATTGATATTACGAAATCAATAACTTGTTCAATTAACTCAAATGAACCAGCAGGCATTAGCCCAACCATATTTTGTAAATCATCAAGAACTAAGTTAATTGCATCTTCAGTTTCAGGATAATCATTAAATAAGTCATAAATAATATTAATCAATTCTAGATCTTCATACATTCTATCTAGTTTTTCTTGACAATTTTCTATTTCCCATTCATACCATTCTAAATTTCCAATTGTCCAATCATAATATTCAATATATTCATTAGTCATATTTAAAAAATCAGTATATACAAACTCATCATCGCCATCAATAATATCTAATAATGGATTAAGAACATCATCATAATATTTTGAATCATCTATAAACAATGGTCTATAACTAGTTATCAAATTTGTAATGTAGTCATCATCGCCATAATTATTTAAGAATGAAGTATAATCTGCTTCAGCAATAGCTAAATTTGTAGGATCTAATTCATACATCATAATATTGTTTAGAATCGATTGTAAATAATCGACTTCATTACCATCAAGCATCCATCTTAATTCATTTTCAAACCACATACATTCTCGATTTAGTACTATTCCATCTTTTAGAGCTTGCCAATATAATTCAGCATCTGTTTGA
Organism: uncultured Candidatus Izemoplasmatales bacterium; assembly: GCA_964655885.1. Classification (GTDB taxonomy): domain Bacteria; phylum Bacillota_I; class Bacilli_A; order Izemoplasmatales; family Hujiaoplasmataceae; genus 4572-104. The sequence continues at coordinate 2,372 of CAZZPD010000054.1, forward strand.
TACATTGGATCAAATGCTAAAATATAAGTTTCAATAAAATCATCATATGATGCTAATAAATCTAGAACATCATTGTAGTTGCCTTCCCAAATTGCAAGTTCAGATTCAATCCAAGATATTTCATCTAAGAAATCTGGAGTTCCATCTTTAAATTCAGCTGAATACCAAGCTAAATAGTCTACTAAATATTCAACAATTTCAGCTTGAGTAAAGCCAAATGATTCAATATCCCCCATCCAAGTTTGAAGATCATCAAAACTTCTAACATTTACAAATCCGAATAAATATTGTTGAATTGATCTTAATGTATAATAAGTAGATTCATTATCAACAGTTCCAAATATTCCTTGGAATAACGTAATGGCATCAACTGGTTGAATAACGCTATCCATATAGTCCCATACAAAGTTTTCATATAATTCATCTCTATAAGGTTCTATTGGATCAGTTATACCACTAAATCCATTGTCAAACCATCCTCCAACTTTCATAACTCTTGTCATTAAAGTTAGAACATTTTCAACTTCAACTAAGCTTAAGTTGTTTGGATCATATCCAGAGACTGTTGTAAATAGTGCCAATGTATCAGTAACATAAGCATCAATATCAGCTTGAATTGTAAGTATTTCTGAAGGTGATGGATTATATGAATCATTCATATCAAAGTATATATCAGCTAATATTTGTAATACAGCAGATACATCAAATGAATCATCACCTATAACAATTTCAACAGCTTGGGATACTAAAATAGCAATATCAATATCTGTCATCATTTCAAAGTTTTGTTCTTTGACTAAATCGACAATAGCAGTTGCTTTTGCATTATCTACACTGCCAAGTAAACTTGTGAATTCCCCAAATACTGTATGGAAATAACCAACGTATTTATCATATAATAATCCCATTTCGCTTATTTCATCATCAATATCTAGCGGATCAACACCCTGTGCTAGAAGCATATCTTCCATATAACCTAGAAGAACTACTTTAGCATTGTCAAAATCGGTTTGATCTAACGTGCCATAAGCAGCTAATAAAGCTGTATTAAATCTAGCAACAAACCATTCAATATTTTCTGGTGTTAAGAAACTCAAATAATTTATTTTTGTCATTCCACCATCAAAATGATTAATATCCGTATAAATAGAACTTCTGAAATTTAATGTTTGCATAAAAATATCCAAACCTGTATTAACAATCATATCTACAGTAGCGTCATCAATTGTTAAGAAGATTGCATCTAACATATCATAAACTGTACCCATTAAATCTTTGATATTAGTTTCATATGTTAAATCAGTAATAAAACCAACAGTTACTGTTAATCTTTCAAGATCTTCTT
>CAZZPD010000054.1:3816-9011 GCA_964655885.1 uncultured Candidatus Izemoplasmatales bacterium
AACATCATGTCAATCATTTGTAATAAAGCATTTCTATTGAATACTGTAGTAAAAATAGGATTTACATTTAAATTTCCACTAACACTAGAAAAATCAGAATCCCAATCACTAAACAAATATGCATCTGCTCCATCAGGAGCTTTCACAGGATCTGTAGCTGGTTCAGTTGCGGCCATTCCATAGCCTATAGATTGTGTATCTAAAACTGAACCATCACCGTCATAAAATGTAACAGTATAATAGTTTAAAGCCTCAGTAAAGACTGGTAAAATATTCATGTTCGCAATCACATTTGAATAATCTTGGTCCCAATTACTAAATGTGTAAGTATATTGAGCAGTTGCTGCTCTAGTAGGTACACCTGGATTCGTAGCTGATTCACCTTGTAAAACGCTCTGGGTATCAAATACCGAACCATCTCCGTTATAAAAGACAACATCAAAGTATTGACCTTGAGCAGTTGTCGTAGGTGCAGCGGTAGTAGGTGCCTCAGTTGTAGGTGCAACTGTCGTTGGTGCTGCAGTCGTTGGTGCCTGAGTAGTCGTTACAGTTGTTGGTGCTTCTGTCGTTGTTTGATTACCAAAATCACAAGCCGTAAGAAAAACTGTGAACATCAGCAACAACATGAACGAAATCAATTTACGCTTCAAAATTCTCATCTCCTTTTATTTTTTTTTTACTGTTTTTAATATATATATATAAAAATATCACAAATAATAGTAAAAATCTATACACTTATTATAAATAGGATTAATAATGAAAATTTTTATTTTAAAAAAACAGTTACTAAAGTTTTAGTAACTGTTTCTATTTATTTGATTATTATTAGTCAGCTGTATTTACTTCTTCATCGGTCGTTACAGGATATCCCCAAATATTATAATAATCAGGATTTAAGGTTTGAGAATTAACTTCTGCAAAATCAGAATTAATATCAAACATTTTAATTTGCGAGTATGAAACTGTATAAATATAATTTTCAATCATAACTGCTCTTTCAATTGAGTCATAATAAGAATAACTATTATCCTCTTGGTTTAAATGAGTCAAATTAGTTAAAAATTCTAATGAACCTTCATGATTTACTTTAAAAACATATAGACTTTGTGAATATCCCCAATAATCTTCAAAATACTCATATACAGGAATTGCTACATATGTAAAATCTTGTCCTTCTGGTGTAAAATATACAAATGCTTTGTGATCCCACATTACGTTAGTATATGAGTATTCGCCATCAACCTTATAATATCCAATTTGTTCTGGATTATCACCTGTTGTGTCATATAATGCAACTTTAACTCCAGTAAATCTTGTCCATTCTCCTGTGTTATCAGCTTCTCTACCAATTCCTAACATTAAATTATCATTTATAATATGTAAGTAGTCACTAACGCCTTCTTCTTCTAATTCACCTACAACTATTGGATCTTCTGGATCTGATAAATCTAATTTATACAATGGGTCTATCTGTTCAAAAGTTACAACATACCCTATCTCTTCAGCAAACCTTACTGCATATATTTTTTCACCAGGTTTTCCTAAACCAGTTAACATTGATAGCCTAGTCATTTCACCATCGCTGGTGGCATCTAAGCAGAATAAATAATTATCAATTTCCCAACTCCAAAAATCAGTTTCTGATTCAAGATATGAGTAACCAGTGGTAGCGATTCTAAATACACCATCATATTCATCCATTGAAAATTGATTTAGTGGATTTCCTTCGATTTGGCCTGTTGCTTTATAAACTAATTCGTCGTCTTCAATTTCAAATCTTACAATATAGGTAAAGTAATCGTATCTTAATGTTCCTTCATTATAAGTCCATTTATTTATGATTGTATATAGATTATTTAAACTCATATACATTTGCCATGTATTTCCCAAATATGCTTTCACATTAACTTCATCATCACTAGTCACATCAAAAGAAGCTAGTACTAGATATCCAAATGATTCAGTATTGCTAGGCATAAAGAATATTCTATCTGCATCTAAATTCTCTAATTCACCAGAACCAGCTGAGTCACTATATCTTGGCACGAAAAATTCTTCTGTAAATCCATATCTTATCATATAGTTATCAAGGATCAAATACATTTGTTCATCTATCATTCTTGTATTAACTAAATACGCTGAATCAAAGTATAATTCTCTAGAAATTGTTACATCAGTCGAATCTTCAACATCGAGGACTATTACTTTAGTTCCATATGTATATTCATAATAAACGCAAGGATTGTAGTAATAATCTAAATCTTCATCAGCAATTACAGTTTCATCAGTTTCTTCATCATCACCAGGAAATGCGCCAGAAGTTGTAATATCACAATCTTCATTAACAACTTCATAATATGAATAAACATATGAAGTTAGGATAATCTTGTTATCGTATAAATACATATCATCTAAGTATCCGTAGGAATAGATATCAGTGTTGTCTTCAATAAATTGAAAAGTATAATCTATATTTAAGGTATCTGCATCAACAATAAAGAATTGATTTCCTGATACAATATAGATTTTATATCCATCTGTAAGTATTCTATCTGATTCCATTACTCCTTCAACTTGATTATTAGTTTTTGAGTAATCTTTTTCTTCTTGTGCATTGTCTCCAGCTGCTACTGGTGCTCCATCAAGTGCATCGTTAGCAAATTCAGCCTCTAACCATACATCCCCTGTACGGTAATAGCCATCATTAGACTCATCAAAATATTCTAATAAATACTCTTTTAAGTTGTCATACGTACCGAAAGAACCAACATTATCCCCTGTTGGAATTTCTTCTAGAGGTGTATTTCCACAAGCCATAATAGCAATTGCTAGCATACCAAATAGTAAAAGTGTTAAAAATCTTTTAATTCCTTTCATAATTATTCCTCCTTTTTGCTTTTCATAAATATAAACAATTGAAGTATAATTTTTATTGGAAAAATATAATTTATTTTGTTAATTCTAAGAATAAATCAATATCTTCCTTTAATAATTCTAATGAACTTGCCCAAAATTCTTTTTTAGTCACATCTATTCCTGCTAATTTGGCTACATCCTCAACCATCATTTTTCCTGTTGAAGCAAGTAAATTATAATATAGATTAACAAAGTTTTCTTTGTCTTCTAAATATTTTGCGTATAGTCCTTTTGCAAATAAAAGTCCAAATGTATATGGGAAATTATAATAGCTTAACCCACCTGAATAATAATGTGATTTACATGCCCACATATAAGGATGTAAATAATCAGGATCTAACCCATCACCATAAGTTTCTTTTTGAGCATTAATCATCATTTCTTTTAATTCATTTTCATCAAATATTGTTTGTTTTCTTCCTTCAAATACAGATTTTTCAAAGATAAATCTAGACATAATGTCCACAACAACTTGTGTATAATCTTGAATTGAAGATTCTAATAAAAAGATTCTTTCATCATCATTTTTTGCATCTTTTAAAGCTGCTTTGTTAACGATCGTTTCACAGAAAGTTGAAGCTGTTTCAGCTACTGGCATTGTGTAATTAGAATTAAGTGGTGATTCACTAAATATATTTTCACCATGGAATGCATGACCTAATTCATGAGACAATGTAATCATATCACCAAAAGCACCAGTAAAATTAGTTAATATTCTACTTTCTTTAATTGGGTTTAAGTTAGCACAGAATGCCCCGCCAACTTTTCCTTTTCTAGGTGTATAATCAATCCAATTTTCATTAAATGCTTTTTTAGCCATTAAATATAATTCTTCGCTAAATGTTCTAAAATTCTTTAAAATATACTCATTTGCTTCATCTATTGTAAATCGAGTATTTGATTTACCAATTGGTGCGAATAAATCATAGAATGGCAATCCGTTTTTGTGACCTAATAGTTTCGCTTTTCTTTTCAAATATCCTCTAAAAACATCCATATAATCTAAACAAGCAGATTGCATAGCTTCTAGTGTTTCAGCGCTCATTCTACTATTTGACAATGCTTGAGCTAAAGCTGATTCATATCCTCTTTCGCTTGAGATTGTGTTTACTTCACCTTTAATTGAGTTTAAAGAAAAAGAAATAGATTTTTCTATTTTTTTATAAGCTGCTAATTCTGCTTCGTATGCTTTCTTTCTAACATCTTTAGAAGGATCACTTGCTAAGTTTCTTACCTCTGATAAAGTGATTTCTTTACCATCATAATCAACAGCTAATGTTGATGTTAGCAAAGATTGAAGTCTGCCCCAAGAAGTTGAGCCATCTTGTCTTAATCTAGCTAGTAAACTCTCAGTTTTTTCATCTAATATATGAGTTGCGTGTTCAATCGTTTCTTTAATAATAAATTCATGCTCTTTAAGAAATTCATTCTTATTAATATCTTCATCAACATCTGGGTATTTTAATAACCATTTGTTAAATATAGTACTTACTCTAGTAAGCTTAGTTAATTGCATTCTTAACATACTCATACTTTTAATAGCTTGCATATTTGTTGATTCACATGAAGCAACTAAAGATGCATAAGAAATTAATTTACGAGCTAATGTATTTATTTCAATTTCTCCTTTTAAAAAATCAACTAACTTTTGTTCTTTGTTTTCATAATTTTTAAATTGTCCTTCAAGTTTAGAATAATTCTCAATTAGTTTTACTAAGTTTTTCTGATCAGCTAAAAAGGCTTCATCATCAAAACCGTTATAAAGTTTTGTTAAATCCCAAGTTTTCATTTGTTTCCCTCCATATATTTTGTATAATCCTCTTTACTTAAAGAGTAAAATTTTGATTCTTTATCCCCAAAATCCACTGATTTATATGTTCTATTACCAATATACTTAAAATAGCATTTTTCTATAACTCTTCTAGACTTACTATTTTCAATAAAATGTCCGCAGTAAATGATATCTAGGTTTAAATCATTAAATGCATGCTCAATTACTTTTCTAACTGTTTCAGTCATCAATCCTTGACCTTCGTAAGGTGTTGATAAAACATAGCCTATCTCATAATATTCACCTAAATCATCTTCATTTTTTTTATGTAGTCCAATAGAACCAATTACTTTTTTATCCTTTTTGTGAAACAATGCTAATACATCATCTTTTTCAATAAAATTTTCGATTATCTTTTTAGAAAATTCCTTTGAATGATGAGCCGCCCAACCAGCATTTGGACCTACTGTTTCTAAACTACAATATTCAAAAAAATCATCTAAATCAT
>CAZZPD010000055.1:0-8909 GCA_964655885.1 uncultured Candidatus Izemoplasmatales bacterium
CTCCTAGTAACAGCGTTTTTTATTATTAAAATATGCAGCTTGTATAATTCCTCCTCCAAGACAAATTTCATCTTGATAGAATACAGCAGCTTGTCCTGGTGTTACAGCTCTAACCGGTTTTTTCATTCTTACTTCTAGTGTTGTATCATCAATCCATTTTAGAATAACTAATGTATCTTTTTGACGATATCTAAATTTAGCTGAGCATTCAAGCTCTCCTTCAAATCTATAGTTAGATATCCAATTAACATCTTCTATCAAAGCTTTATCACTTAATAAATCTTTATGATCAATGCCTTGACCAACTCTTAAAATATTCTTTTCTAAATCTTTACCAATCACAAACCATGGTTTGTTATCATAGCCTTTTAATCCGCCTATATTAAGCCCTTTCCTTTGACCGATTGTATAATACATCAATCCGTCATGAGTCCCAATTACATTGCCTTTATCATCGACTAGAGGCCCTGGTTTAGTAAAAATATAGTTTTGTAGAAAATGCTTGAAATTCCTTTCACCAATGAAACAGATTCCTGTGCTATCTTTTTTCTTAGCGGTTGGAATATTGTAATCTAAGGCAATCTTTCTTACTGCTTTTTTAGGTATTTCTCCAACTGGGAATAGAGTATTAACTAATTGCGCTTGAGATAACTGCGATAAAAAATAAGTTTGATCTTTATTGTCATCGACGCCTCTTAATAATTTAATTTCACCATCGATTACTTTACTTCTAGCATAATGACCATATGCAAAGTAATCTGCACCTAATTCTTTAGCTACTTTTCTAAAACTATCGAATTTAATATATTTATTACATAGAATATCTGGATTAGGAGTTCTACCTTTTTTATACTCATCAATAAAATAGGTGAATACATTATCCCAATATTCATCTACAAAATCGTGTCTATGAAGTTTTATTCCAAGATGGTTGGCAACTGCTAAAGCATCTACGTAATCTTGTTCCTGAGGGCAAATAGCATTGTATAAATCAGGATTACCTAATATATCATTATTAGTCATAGAATCCCAGTTTCTCATAAATAACCCTTCTACATCATATCCTTGTTGTAGAAGTAAATATGCAGAGACACTAGAATCGACACCACCACTAAGCCCTACAATTACTTTTTTCTTTTTCATGATGACCTCTTAATATCAGAAGGCATTCTAAAATCACTTCTAGGTGAAAGTGCTACATCAAAGACCTTTGGTGAATCTGGACTAGCAGTTCTCTTAAATTGTTGAGAATAGAACCTTTTAAAGAAATGATTAACATAGTTATCTAAGATTTCTTTATCTAAATCAAATGTTTTGTTAAGGATAAATTTAATGCGATCATTTGTATCCCCACAAGTTAAGAAACGATAAAGGATGAAATCATTAATTTCATATTTACCGATAATAGCTTCTGTATTTTGATTGCTAGTTAATTCAGGTGTTATAGGTGTAGATAGTATATCATAAAGAATTTCTTTGACTTCATTGTCAAAAACATAATCAGCATAAGCTTTAATCATAAATTTAACAACGGTTTTTGGAACGCCACCATTAACATTATACATTGACATTTGGTCCCCATTGTAAGTAGACCAACCTAATGCAATTTCACTAAGATCTCCAGTACCTAAAACAAGCCCGCTGTGTTTGTTTGCTAGATTCATTAATACCATTGTTCTTGCCCTTGCTTGGGCATTTTCATAGGTTACATCTTGAACGCTTGGATCATGGTCAATTAATTTTAAATGTTCTAACACATGAGCTTTTATGTCTATTTCTTTTTTAGTAACGCCTAATAAATCCATTAGTTTGTTTGCATTATCTTTTGTTCTTTTTGAGGTATGTAATCCAGGCATGGTATACGCTAAAATTCCTTTACGATCAAGATTCAAATGATCAAACGCTAGACACGCAACTAAAAGTGCTAAAGAACTATCAAGTCCTCCACTAATTCCTATAACGATTTTAGTCATGTTAATATGTTTTAATCTTTTTGCTAAACCAAACTCTTGGATAGCACTTATTTTTTTAAAATTAAGGTATTCATCTACCTTTGGGACATAGGGAGTTTGATCAAACCCTTCCTCAAATTCATATTCTTCAGTTTCTTCTATATCAAATAAAACAGTTTGATATTTATGTCTATATTTTAAGATACTATCTCTAAAAGAAGAATTGTTTCTTCTTTCATGAGCTAACCTCAATATATCTAAATCAACATACATAATCTCTGTTTCTAAATTAAACAGGTTGGTTTCTTTAATTAATCTCGCATTACTTCCGACGATATTATGTCCCGAAAATACAGTTTCACTAGTTGATTCAGTCGCACCTGCACTACAATAAACATAAATACCACAGTTTTTTCTCGAATGTTCGAGAACAGCATTTCTTCTAATGATATCTTTCCCTAAGGTTTCATTTGAAGCGGAAATATTAAAAATGATATTAGCACCATTAACGCTTAATAGATTACCTGGAGTAATTGTAGCCCACATGTCTTCACAGATTTCAACACCAAATTTAATGTCATTATGTGTAAAAATTAAATTCCCAAACGGAACAGTTTGATTACATAAATTTACTTCTTTAATATGTTCAACAACATCAAAACCACTCTTAAACCATCTTTTTTCATAGTACTCCTTAGTATTAGGTAAATAAAACTTAGGAATAACACCTAATATTTTATCTTTTTGGATTACTAAAGCGCAATTAAGAACCATTTCTTCTATTGTTAATGGCGCACCAAAGATACAAACACCATTGAAACTATTATTTTTCAAGAAATATTCTATGTATTTTAATGTATCATCAAAAATACTCTTTTGGAAGAACAAATCACCACAAGAGTATCCAGTGATACCTAATTCAGGAAATAAAGCAATAGAACTTCGATTATCATCTAATGCTTTTAACATTTCTTTTGTATTAAATTCTGGATTTCCAACTTCTAACTTAGGCGTTATTAAAGAAATCTTTAAAAAACCATTATTCATCATTAACCTCTAATATAAATTATGTGACATAATATACTCAAATACTAAATTTGGTACATAATAAGGATCAAATGTTTCTCTAAATACAGATGATGAAACATTCATATTAAATTCAGGTAATATATAAAAATTATCTATATACTTACCTAATATTTTATCATTTTTAAGATATTTTTGAACATCTATTTCATTACGTTTTATAACTATAAACTTAAATTCACTTAATAAACTATCAGCGAATTTCCAATGATGGATATTTCGAAGATTATCAGCACCGATAACAAAGGCTACTTCTTCATTGTATTGGTCTTGAATTCTTAAAAGACTTTTATACGTGCCCATAAAATCACTATCATTCAGCTCTAATTCAGAAACTTCTGCTCCATCCATATCACTAACCATTAATTTTAACATATTAAGGCGATGGTAGTTTGAAATTAAAGATGATTTCGTGTAAAGATTTGAAACAGGTAAGTATATGAACTTGCTAAAATCCAGCGATTTCTTGATATGATAAAAGATTTCCCTATGAGCAATCGTAGGGGGATTAAAGGCTCCACCAAATACAACAATCATCGTACCACTCCTTCTAATTCTATTTTAACATAAAAAAAAATAAATAAAAGCAAATATCTTATTTGCAAAGATTTAAGATATGATATAATAAATTTGGTGATAAAATGACTAAATATACTGATTATATCTTAAATTTTGCAAAAGATATATTAAATATCCCTTCTCCAAGTGGATATACCAAAGAAGTAATTGATTTTATAAAAGCTAAAGTAGATGAATTCAGACTTGATTCTTATAAGACTAAAAAGGGTAATTTAATTATTCAAATTCCTGGTAAAACCCAGGAAATCCTTGGGTTAAGTGGTCATGTTGATACATTAGGGGCAATGGTTAGGAGCATTAACAGTGATGGCAATATCAAATTCACCACTATAGGTGGACCAATTTGGCCAACATTAGATGGTGAGTATTGTACGATTAGAACTAGAGATGGTAAATTATACTCAGGTACTTTCCTTTCAACAAGCCCAGCAGTCCATGTTTATAAAGATGCTTCATCTAAAACAAGAAATCCTGATAATATGGTTGTAAGAATTGATGAAGTAGTAAATTCTAAAGATGATACTGTTAAATTAGGAATCGCTCCTGGTGATTATATCTTCTTTGATCCTAAAACCACAATCACTTATTCTGGATTTATTAAAAGTAGATTTTTAGATGATAAAGCTTCAGTAGCGATTATTTTTGGATTAATTAAATATATCTTAGATAATCAGATAACGCCTAAATATACTTTAAATATTATCATAAGTACATATGAAGAGGTTGGTCATGGTGCATCTTATTTACCTGAATTAGATCAATTAATTGCAGTTGATATGGGATGTATCGGTGAAGATTTATCTTGTAATGAAAGACAAGTATCTATCTGTTGTAAAGACTCTAGTGGTCCATATGATTATGATATTACAACTAATTTAGTAAAAATATCTAAAGAAAACAAAATTGATTATGCAACTGATATTTATCCATTCTATGGATCAGATGTATCAGCTGCATACAGAGGTGGTCAAGATATTAAAGGAGCATTAATTGGTCCAGGGGTCCACGCTTCTCATGGTATGGAAAGAACACATAGACTAGCTCTAGAAAACACATTGAAACTATTAATTAATTATATTAAATAAAATACAGGAGGGAAAAATGAAAAAATTAGTTAATGTATTAGGTCAACTATTCGGATTTTTGACAATTTTACTTTATGCATTTATCTTTTTAGATGCACTTGTAGGTGGGTTTGGTCTTGATCAAGCGATTATGGACATCCTACTAATAGTTAAAACTTATGCAATCTTTGTAGTCTGTGGGCTTGCAGGGCTTGAATTTGTTGCTGGTAAGAAATTATTTGCTTTTATTTATTTTATCATATTAGCATTCGTTGTAATCTTTAGTTTCTTCCCAGATGTTGCTGACCAAATCACAAGTATGATTGGTTAAAAAATAAGGCTAACTTCGAGTTAGCCTTTTTTTATGTGATTTCATTTAAAATTGTATTGATTTTTGTATCGAAATACCATTCTACATTTCTTAATCCAAAGACTTTGTTTCCTAAGTGATTTTCACTTATCAATAGATATTCATATAAGTCTTTAATCTCATTGAAATGTGTTTGAAAGCTACTATAATTAAAGAATTCTTCAATAAATTGTAAAACATATTGAGTATACAATGTTTTTAATTCATCAATACTAAATACATCATCAATTAAAGGACTTGGGTTATTCAAATTATAATAAATTGAATAATCAGCCATAAATCCAGTTACATCTAAGCTTTTACCAAAACCTAAGGTATTGTCTAAGTCAAAAGGAATTAAAGTCACTTTGTCAGAATATACATCAAAATATAAATAATAGTTATTATAGTTATACCGTATATCATCACTATTTCCTACTAAAAAAGAAATAGCAAGATATCTAATAAACATATCAATATCAATTATACTTTCATAATTTTCCTTAAAGTAATCAAAATCATTTATATTTATAACAAATTGTTCAAAACTGTTATGTGTTCTTCTTAATCCGTCTAAACTATTATTTCTTAATGAATAAGTAAACCTGGTTTGGTCATCAGAAATACCTATATAACTTTCATAATCAAGACGTAAATCTCCTTCAGTTTGAACATCAGTAACTTTATATAGATCGCCATAATTTCGAGCTAAATCACTATCAAAATTTTTTTTAACAAAGTCTGTATCGATTGGTTCTATAACAGAGAATAAACCATAATTAACAATTTCTTCCCCTATTACTAGGTAAACAATACAATAACTTGCATTTGCAACTAAAACATCGGCTTGTTGGTAAAGATAATGCGTGTATGTCTCACTAATCATCGTTTCATCGTATTCACCGCTATAGATCTGTGAGTATTCAAAATTCAATTGATCTAAATTGAAAATTTCTCGGCTACTTAAAACTTCATAAACATTTGTATTTTTTTCATAAGAAAAAGTCTCATTAAATTGTAATTGAAACGTAGTTTGATGATAGACGGGTCTATCACGCCAATCGTAAGTTCTAATTAAATTTCTTGATGTAGTGGATTTTGTTCTAAATCCAACCTCAAGGACTTCAAACTCGGTTGTACTATCTTTGTAGGTTATGTTTACTGGGTAAGTAGTATTGTCAATATAATCTCCGTATTCAGCAAAATGATATTGCATATTGAAAATCATTGAATCAAATACTGCTTCATCAAATTCAATTGTGAATGATTTGAAATTTAAATTATCGAATAGTGCATCATAATCATCAGATTGGTCTCTAGAAACAATATATTTAGAGAACCCATCACCATTATCATTTGAATAAACATAAAACATCAGAAAACCAGTGAGTATAAAAAGGGATGATAACAAAATAATTCTTTTTACTAGCAGACTCAAGTTGTAATACCTAATTGGTTTTTAATATTAGCTATTTTTTGTTCAAAGTAATCACTAGCTGCCATCCCATGCACAAAGTCTTGCTGGCCTCGGTTTTCTAATACGAAATCATTTATTCCTAAATGTCCTTCGCTAAGTATCTCACTAAGATATAAATCTTGAATCAAATTGTGTTCCGCTAAATAGGTATCATAATTAAAAATTCCATCATCTGAAATATATTGAACTAAATAATTCTGATAAGCAGCTAAGAACACTGGATCATTTAATAATCTGTATGGCAAAATTAAATTTTCAGGACTAGCGTTATATGAAGATGGTTGAACGCCATCATAAGCAAGTGTTAGCCCAAAATCATAATATGGATTCCAACCAAATCCTAAAGCATTATCCATATCAAATGGTATATAATAAGCATTTCCATTGTTAAAATACATATAATAATTATTTGCATTAGAACGGTAATCATCAGGAGAACCAATCAAGAACCCCATTGCTAAAGCTTTTGCAAAAGCATCAACATCCAATGATTGTGAAATATGTGTATAGTAATTAGCAACATCTGTTTGATTTGCTAGTGTTATGAAATTTTCAAAACTTGAAAAATCTGGATTGGTTTTATTTGTTTTTAAAGCATAACTCATTCTAAAACCATCTAAGTAATTAGAAACACCAACTGAAAAACTATCATAGTCATCTTTTAGCGTAGCAGGTTGGCTTTGACTTTCAGCTTGGCTTTGCCAAGTACACTTATATAAATCACCTATTGAACCATCCTGATTTTCACCAAAATATCTTTGAACAAACATATCGTCAATTGGTTCTTGTAACATATATAATCCATAAGGAATAACGTTTCCTTCAATATTAAAATATACAATCGCATATGAAGTGTCAGAAGTGTATATGCCAGCTTCTCTATAAAAATCATAGCTTACTGATTCAGTTACGACTCCTGTATCATATCTAATATGCTTAAAGTTTAATTGGTCTAAATCAAATACTTCTCTTGACTGAAGGTAATTATATTCTGTAGAATTTTCAATATAATCAAATGTAGCGTTAAATTCTAATTGAAATGATACTTGTTGGTAGCCGACTATGTTTCCAAATTCGTCTTTAATAACCGGTAACACTCTAGTAAATACATTTCCTTTAGTTCTAAAACCTACTTCATTTACTTCATAGACCATTCCAGTAGAATCTGTATATGTGATATCTACTTCTTGAATTGTATTATCACGATAACTTCCGAACTCATCACGATAATTTTCCATATCATCAATTAACTTAAGGAAATTTGCTTCTGAGAAATAAATTTCAAATTTTTTATAAATAGAATCATCAAATATAGTTTCAAAGGTAGGTCTAACCCCATTTGTTGTTGTGGTTTGTCCTACTGTAGTAGTTACAAAAGTCTCAGTAGTTTCTACTGAGGTAAATTCACAAGCGCTAAGAAAAATAGTTAGGGTTAAAATTAATAACAATGCTATTTTTTTCATAAATTCACCTACAATCTATTTTATAAATTTTTTAAAACTTTCTGGTAAATCTAATTCATAATGAATATCTTCTTCAGTTATTGGATGCTTAAAATTAATTTTATAGCAGAATAACAATAGTTCTTCATCATACTTGCCACTTCCATAAATCATATCACCTATGACAGGGCAATAGAAGTATGAAAAATGTACTCTAATTTGATGTGCTTTTTTATTTTTTACCCAAATATCTACTAAAGAATAGTCTTTATATTCTTCAATCACTTTATAATTTGTAATACATTCATCACCAGCTTGAGATATTTCTCTTTCAATAGAGCCTTCAACTCTAGCTATTGGTAAAGGTATGACACTTTCTTTTAATGCGAAAGTTCCTTCAACTAATGCTTTAAAATAATAGATCATTGTATCATCTAAATTACTAAATAAATATTTAATGTAACGATGTTTAGCAACAAGGATTAACCCTTGGCCTTCTTTGTCTAGCTTTGTAATAAAATGAATCTTCGCAAAAATATCATTTTTTTCATAATAATTATTGATTATATTAGCTAAAGTTCCAGAAGGATGTGCTTTAGAAATCATCATTTGCATATTACTTGGTTTGTTTACAATTAATAAATAAGGATCTTCATATACTATATCAAGTTCTTTATCTTCCGGTTTAACTCGTGGATCACGTTTTTCAGGTTTTACAAAAAAATGTATTTTATCACCTTTCTTAACAGTATCTCTTCTGCTTTTTAATGTGTTATTAACATATATTTTCGGTTTATTATCTTCTAATTCTAATATCTTAGAAGGTATATTATTTTCTTGCATAAAACGCAAGATTGTTTCGGGTTTTTTAACTTTGTATATCATTTCCATAGTATCACGTCCTTATCTAAAAATTATAACATAAAAAGAGATTAATTACAAAATTAATCTCTTATATTT
>CAZZPD010000056.1:0-8480 GCA_964655885.1 uncultured Candidatus Izemoplasmatales bacterium
TGATTTTTCAATCGGGTGAGAAGTGGGTACTTCTTCTTTCTACGGTTAAGACCATAATGATTATATTATAAAGATGTAATTTTGTCAACTTATTTTTCTTATTTATCTTTATCTTTTAATTTCATGTAATTTTCTTTATTTACTTGATAAGCTCTTGCAATTGCTAAACTTCCTTTAGGGACGTTCTTATTAACCGTTGACCCTGCTGCAATAAATGAGTCATCATGAATTTCGATTGGGGCAATCAAGTTCGCATTACAGCCAATAAATACATTATCTCCAATGATAGTTTTGTATTTGTTTTTACCATCATAGTTTACAGTAATAGCTCCACAACCAAAGTTAACTCTGTCCCCAATTTGAGCATCTCCGATATAAGCTAAATGACTAGCTTTAGTTTTGTATCCAGTATATGATTTTTTAATCTCAACGAAGTTTCCAATACGATTTTTAGGACCAACTACAGCGCCATCCCTTAAGTGAGCAAAAGGTCCAACTTGTGATTCATCTTGGATTTCAGAATTATATACTAAAGAATGCTTACAAATGACTCTTTCACCAATGATTGAGTTATGAATTTCTGTGTTAGGTCCTATTGCTGAATTTTTCTTAATCACAGAATTACCTGTTATATATGTATTAGGGTGTATCGTAACATTTTCTTCAATAACAACGTTATGACCGATAGTGATTGTATCAGGGTTAATCATTGCTACGCCACTTTTCATCAAGTTCATATTAATATTATGCCTTAATTTACCTTCAGCTATGCTTAATGCATATAAGTCATTAACACCCATTGCTTTATATGCTGTTTTTAACAAATAAGTGCCTAGTTTAGCGTTATCTTTTTTAAGAATATTAACGATATCAGTTAAATAATATTCACCTTTTGAGTTATTATTTTGAATTTTATCTAATGAATCAAATAATAAATCATTCTTTATGATATAAATACCAGTATTGATTTCATTGATTTGTTTTTCTTTTGATGTTGCTTCATTTTCTTCAACTATTTTATCGATTATTAAATCACCATTTCTAATAATACGACCATACCCAAATGGATCTTCTACGATTGTAGAAACAATCGTTAAATCATTTTTTGATTCATAATGATGATCGATTGCATTTTTTAATACTGTTTCATCAATTAGAGGCATGTCTCCAGGTAAAATGATTGTAAACCCATCTAAATCAGTAATTAATTCTTTAGCCATTTTAACTGCGTGTCCTGTGCCTAATTGTTCTGATTGAACTGCATATGACACAGTACTATTAAGAATTTCTTGGATCACTTCTTTTTTATGTCCAACAACAACGATTGTTTCATCTACCAGTTCAGTGTTCTTAAGATTTTCAACGATATAGGCAATCATTGGTTTTTTTAATAGAGGATAAGCACATTTTGGTAAGCAAGTCTTCATTCTAGTTCCTTTACCTGCGGCTAGTACTATTGCATAACTTCTCATATGGTTACTCCTTCTCTTTTAGAATTTCTTTGAATTTATCTTCAATTGTTTTTATGATATTGTCTACTTGTTTTTTGGTTTTGGCTGAAGCTGATATTCTTATCATTGGTTCAGTCCCACTAGGTCTAACTAGAACTTTACCTTCATCACCTAAATCTGTTTTTATTTTTTCAACTAATTTTACAATTCTTTTATCATCGACTAATGATTTGTCTATATTTTTAATGTTAAATAATCGATCAGGATAGAATGATACATCTTGGATTAATGATTTAAGCGTTGTATTCTTTTCTACTAAAATCATCAATAAGAATGCAGCGTTTAAAACGCCATCTCCACTAATAAATAAGTGTTTATTAATGATATGTCCGCTATTTTCGCCACCGATTGTTGCGTCTAATTCATTCATTGCTTTAACAACGTATTTGTCACCAATATCCGTTTGAACCGTTTCAATCCCTTTTTCTTTTAATGCTTTAATGATGCCTAAGTTACTCATTTTTGTTAATACAACTAAATTGTTTTTTAACTTGCCAATTTCTTTTAAATAACAAGCAAAAATATAGATTAACAAATCACCATCAATGATTGTTCCTTCTTCATCAACAACTAAAACTCTATCGCCATCCCCATCAAATGAGATACCGATATCGAATCCATTATTAAGGACGTAATTTCTTAATTTATCAATATGAGTAGATCCTACATTCTCATTAATGTTATAACCATTAGGTTCATCACCAACGTACTCTAGGTTTGAACAAGTTTGATTTAATATAAACTTAGCGGATTTAATAACAGCGCCATTGGCTAAGTCTAAAACTATCTTTTTATTACATTTAAATTGAATATTCTTATAAAGGGCTCCATATGTGTATAAAGGGTTAAAATAGGCTAACTCTATTCCTCTGTTAGTTTTTTTTAATTCTGTTACACCATCAATAACATCTTCAATAACTTTTTCTTCTTCTAGCGTTGTTTTATATCCTTTGTTAAAGACTTTTATTCCATTATCAGTATATGGATTGTGACTAGCTGTAACCATTACACCATAACACTCATGTACTAAAGTCATATAAGCTAATATAGGTGTTGCTAAGATATCAATATCAAGTACATTAAGACCTGAATCGATTGCACCTCTTTTAATCGCTTTAACAATGTTTAATCCAGAAGCCCTTGTATCGCGACATACAATAATTTTCTTTTTTTCTAGTAACCCTAAACTTCTACCAACTGAATAAGCCATTTCAACTGTAATAAAATCAAATGCTTTTCCTCTGATTCCATCAGTACCAAAATATTTCATAAAAAATCTCCTATTCTACCGTTACGGATTTAGCTAAATTTCTTGGTTTATCTATATCTTTCCCTAAATCTAACGCTTTATAATAAGCAATTAATTGTGTCGGAATAACAGCTAGAATAGGTGATAACAACCAATGAACATCTTCTAAAATAATATCATCGTCACGGTCAGATGTGTAATTGGTAGATATGACTAATACTTCAGCCCCTCTAGCTTTTACTTCTTGAATATTAGATCTAGTATTTTTATTTATAAATCTTTGAGTAATAATCGCAATTACTGGAACACCTTCTTCAATTAAAGCAATTGTTCCGTGTTTTAATTCCCCTGCAGCAAAGCCTTCAGTTTGAATATATGAAATTTCTTTAAGTTTTAAAGCAGCTTCTAAACAAATATAATAATCTACACCTCTACCGATATAGAAACAATTTCTTTTAACAAGTCTTGATTTAACTAAATCATGAATATAATCCTTTTTATCAATAATCGCTTCCATAGCAACAGCTAAACGACTCATTTCAAGATTTAAATCAAATTTAGGGTTGTTTGATAATACGTATGCTAAGATTGCTAAAATCGAAACCTGACCTACATAAGCTTTTGTAGAAGCTACTGCAATTTCAGGACCTGCATATATTTCTATATACTCAGTTGCTTCTCTTGCTAAGGTAGAAGTTTTAACATTAGTTATTGTTAATGTTTTATAGCCTTGCTTCTTAATAAATACAAGACAAGCTCTTAAATCAGCGGTTTCACCCGATTGAGATATCAAAATGAATAAAGCATCTTTTTCAATTAAAGGTGGATTATATGCAAATTCACTAGCAATAAATACTTCTGTAGGAATATTAGTTAATTTCTCAAAGTATAACTTGCCAATGAATCCTGCATGCATGCTCGTTCCCGCAGCTATTATATAAATTCTTTTTTTATTTTTGAATAAATCTAAAACCTTTTGTTTAATCGTGAAAACCCCATCAGATTGGTAATTAGACATAATTTTTCTTACAACAGATGGTTGTTCACAAATCTCTTTTAACATGTAATGTGGATAACCTGCTTTATTTATTTCTTCTGCATCCATATTCATTTCATGTCTTAAAGGTGAAAATTCAATTCCGATTGGATCATACATTCTAAATTCATAATTATCATCAATTAATCCAGCTTCGACAAAGGTTTTATCTTCAATTAAGTAATATTCTGTTGAATTACCAACAAGCGCCATAACATCTGAGGCAAAACAGATTCCTTTATCGCTTTTCCCTAAAAGTAAGGGAGATTTATTTTTCCCTGCATAAATCTTGTCAGGATGTCTAGTATCAATGATTAACAAAGCATATGAACCTTCTAATAAACTAAGTGTTTTTCTAATTGCTAGATCCAATGAATATTTAACAGCGTAATATTCAATCAAATTTGCAATAACTTCGGTATCAGTATCACTAACAAAACTAACACCTTTTAGGTATTTAGCAGTTAGTTCTTTATAGTTATCAATTACGCCGTTATGTACAACAATAAAACGGCCTGAAGCACTTGAATGTGGATGTGAATTGATATGATTTGGTGCACCATGAGTAGCCCATCTAGTATGGCCTATTCCAAAATGATTATCAAAACTATAATCAAAATCATTTTTTAAGTGTTTAACTCTACCTTTGTCTTTATATGTAATAAAGTCATTAGTTTCTTTGTTTAAAAAACTAATTCCACAAGAATCATACCCTCTATATTCTAATTTTTTTAAGCCTGATAAAATCACATCAGTTGCTTTTAACTCACCTATATATCCGACAATTCCGCACATAACGCCCCCCTTATAACTATTACTCAATAATTATATCAAAATCAGTAAAAATAAGCAATCAAATACTTAATATTTAGATAAATAAAAAGAGAAGATTTTCTTCTCTTTAAATGATGTCTTTTTTTACAAAATAAAGGCAATTCCCAAGAATTAAAATAACTAGGAAGATGGTATATTTTGAGTAATCAACCACTAGTTTATAGCTGTTCTCTGATAATATTAGATTTGGGATATATTCATAGAGTTTTTGAAGTAACTTATTAGCATTTATCATCGCTATATCATTGTTTAATTCCATGTACCAAAACAAAATAATTGGCGAAATACTAAGCAATATGGATGGCAGTAAACATAACAGAAAATTAGTTAATGATATAAAGAATACAATTTGTAAATATTGATTTAAGGCTAATTCAACAACTACTTTTATATTAATTTTATAAGGAGTAAATAGTTTCACTATGATTATATAGTGACTAAAAAATAAGAGAATGAATAATACCATAACTAAATTAATCGTGATGAGTTTTGATAAATATATATCGTATTTTCTTACTTGCCTGTCTACAATATATTTATTTAAATTGCTTGCATTGGTTGTATTTAAAGTTGTTGTTAGGATTATTGCTAGTAAAACTGTAATTATCTTGATAATTAGTATTGCTTCACTTAAATAGAATTTTGAATACTCAGATTGATACATATCCAAATAAAAATATCCTTCTGAGATGTTGCTTGCAATTATAAAACCAAAAATAATAATACAATTTAAAACTATAAGAATCGATATTGTTAATTTATTAAAAAGAAATCGGTAATTCAGTCTAACTAATTGTTGAATCAACTAATTGCCCTTTTTCAAATGTGTAAACTACTTTTTTTTGAGTTTTAAATTGTTTTGGTTGGTGTGTAGATACAACAACAAGAGCTGTTTGTGATTTTATTTTAATTAAACTAACAACTTTCTTCAAAGTTAAATCATCCAAAGCTGCTAAAGGTTCATCTAAAATAATAATTTTTGGTTCATGCATGAAGGCTTGCATCAAGTTAAGTTTTTGCCTCATCCCATTTGATAATGATGCAATCAACTTATATTTGTATTTGGTTAAATTAAAGAAGTCAAGATATTCATTTAGATTATCATTCGTATCATCTTTATCTAATCCCCTAATTCGCCCTAAACTATAAAGAAAATCGATCACGGTCATCTTGACTGGCATGACATATTCTTCTGGTGCATAACCAATTTTAATTTTTCTTTTTTCTATTTTTCCTTGGTAATTTACTAATCCCATGATACATTTAAACAAAGTTGACTTACCACTTCCATTTTTTCCTACAACAAGGTTGAGTACACCTGATTTAAATATGGTATTTATATTTTTTATTCCTGTTTTATTGTTATATTCTTTTGTTACTTCATTAATAGTAATAGATATATTCTTGTATTTTTCCATTTGCCACCTCTAGACTATAACACTCACTAATATACATAAAATCATCTAGCACATATTCATATGTAGCATTTTTATATGTATACTCAATATATATCGGGAATCTATTTAATAAAAATAGATTATTTGTATAAGTAAATGGTATTAAAACTAACCCTTCTTCTACTAGAAAATCTATTTGGATACCTTTATTGAAAGGATCATAATCAGTTCCTAAAACTGTATCAATATCCATATCATATGCAATTGCATTATCTAAATGAAGCAAATGATTTGTATCTAATTTGATTTGTTCTAAACCTAATGAAATATTTTTAATTGTAATTTCTTTATTAAAATTATCTAATCCTACGACTAGTCCGCTGACATATTCGATGGTATCAATTGTTTTAACGGTTGTATAAACTCGATAAATATCCAGGTTTTGATCTTGGGAAACATCTTTAAATACAAGATTTACTTCTCCAATAGATAGTTCTAAACAATCTTGATTTTTATATATGAGCTTTAACACAGCATTTGAAAAATTGATTTGATCAATCGTTACTTCCTCAAAATTAATATCATACATAAATAAATGATACATATTGTCATAATCATCTAAATAATCACCTGCATATCTTATTTCATCGATGGTTACTTTTAGTTGATTGAAATCATCTAGTAAATAACAATCTTCAATACTACTTGTCTCTGTTAGGAAACTCTTATTAGAAGAAAAATATAATGGTATAGTTATTTTTTCTTGAGTGCTAGTAATCAGCCTTGAGTAATGCTTTTTAATGCTTAATATGCTTATGTTTTCTTCTTTATCTTCAAAGAAAAGGATTGTTCCTGAGGCGATAAGTATAAAGAGGATTATAATGATTGTAAAGATTTTTCTCACTAGATTCTCTCCTTAATGATTTCATAGTATTCTGTTGTTACTGTAAAAGTTTCCCAACCGCCTGATTTAGTGTTTATCCAAAATAGATAGTACTTACCAACCCCGTTGTTTATTATACCTTTTCCTCTAGTTACTATCTTTACATAAGTTAATGGATCAACAACGATATTAAATTCATAGATTTCTTTTGATAACTTAGTATCTGAATAGCTTACTGAAGCTTTAATATCCGCATCAATTGACCCTTTAAATTTTTTTACATCGCCTTTAGCGCTAATCTTTATAGAACCTGAAGCAGAAAGTTGATATTTAATTTCTTCTTTTGTTTCTAATGTTATATCGTGCTTTATCGTTGAAAATCCATTATTGTATATCTTTAGTTTTGTTTCAGATATGAACTCAACTTCTTCATCATAATTGACAATATCGATTTTCCAACCGATGAATTTTCTACCTTTGACTTGATTTACAATTTGATTGATTTCACTTTCTGAATATTCTTTTAATAATCTTGCATCATCTGAATCAAAAACTATTTCTTGATAATTTTGATAATTTTCTGCTTTTACTGTCATTGTGTTAACCAATAAAACTAAGCTTAGAATTATGATTGATAAAACAATTTTTTTCATAAAAAAACCTCCCTTTGTATAAATACTACTAAAAGGCAGGTTATTTTCTTTATAATATTTTATTTTCCTTTAAAAAATCATTCATTTCCGTATATCCCTGATGATATCTTAATTTTGAGTTTTCACTACTGAAATTTAGTAACCATCCTAAAGAATGTTTAGGTTTCAAAGAATAGAATTTAATATTAGGATATTTGTGTTTGTAAAAATACGGTAACTTATCAAGATGGATTACAATTACTTTATCACATCCAGCATCAATCAGGGGTTTAACAGGCACGTTATCAAATAACCCACCATCATAATATGCTTTTCCATCGATAATCACTGGGCTAAAAGCAATAGGAATTGAGCAAGAAGCTAAGATTTGTTTATAAATGTTTTCTTCTTTCTCTTTCCATAAAGGAGCATAAATAGCATGTTTATCTTTCTTTATATAATGTCGATATGAAGATTTAAACAAGGCTTTAAATTTCCCTTGTTTATCACCAGCACTAGATATAGTAATATATACCTCTTTTTGACGTAAAACATTTATATTAAGATGTTTTTTTAACTTTTCTCTTAGAACCTTTATTGTATAAACACCATTGTATATTAAATTAACCTTTTCACTCCTTAATCGATTAAAGAAGTTTTCAGTGTACTTTAAAGAATCGCCATCTATATCAAACCACATATCTTTTACTTCACTGATTGAAGTAGATGCTAATAAAGCAGCGTTAACAGAACCGATACTAGTACCACTAAAACAATCGATTTTATTATAAATTCCAGCTTCTTTTAAAGCCATACAGGCTCCTATTTGGTATGCACCTCGGCTTCCCCCACCACTAAGGCATAAACCTATCTTCATTTTTCCCTCCTAGTAACAGCGTTTTTTATTATTAAAATATGCAGCTTGTATAATTCCTCCT
>CAZZPD010000057.1:0-8116 GCA_964655885.1 uncultured Candidatus Izemoplasmatales bacterium
AAAGAAGTTGAAAGCAGATTTAATGATGTTAAAAGTTTGCCTCAAAACGCACATGATGAGTTTATTGATCAATTTCTAGCAGAAATGTGTGCATATAGAGCAATGCACAGACATGTAGGCAGAATTGAAGAAGTGTTTACACCGATGGGTGTAGTTTATAATCAAACAGGTAAAGATTTAACAGATATTAAATATGTGATTGGTACAGGTGGAGTTATCATTAACTCCAAGAACATTGATAAAATATTGCTTAGAACCACTAATATATTACACAACCCACAAGAATTAAGACCTCAAAATCCTAAATTCATGGTAGACGAAAAGTATATTATGGCAGCCATGGGACTTCTATCTCAAAAGGAACCACTATTAGCTTTAAGAATACTTAAAAAATATACAAAAAAACTACGAGGAAACGCAAATGAAACTAAAAAATAAGAAGTTAACCGAAAATGAATTTCTAAAAATTAGAAAAGAAGTATTAAAAAGCTGGGTAACAGGAAATGATTCACAACTAAATTTAGAAGCGGCTGTAAAATATTTACAATCAATTCCTGATGAAAAAAACTTCGCTATAAAATTAAATAATGCAAAAAAAGCTGGTGTAACATTAGTTCAGCCAAGAGCCGGTGTACCGGAATTAGGTGAACACATTAAACTTTTGCAATACTTAGAGCAATCTGGAGCTGATTTTGTACCGTCTACAGTGGATAGTTATACACGTCAAAACCGTTATAATGAAGCGCAAAGAGGGTTAGAAGAAAGCATGCAAAGACACAGAGCTTTATTAAATGGTTTTCCTGTAGTGAATCAAGGAGTTGCTAACTGTAAAAAAGTATTTGAATCAGTTGGAGTTCCTATTGAAGCTAGACATGGAACCCCTGATGCTAGATTACTTTCAGAAATTATACATGCAGCAGGATGGACATCAAATGAAGGTGGAGGAATTTCTTATAATATTCCCTACGCAAAAAACATACCATTAGAAGAATCAATTAGAAATTGGCAATATTGTGATAGATTGGTTGGATATTATGAAGAAAGAGGAATTAAAATAAATAGAGAGCCATTCGGGCCTCTAACAGGAACAATTGTTCCTCCTTCAATATCGAATACAGTTATGATTATAGAAGCATTACTTGCGGCTGAACAAGGGGTTAAAAACATTACTGTTGGATATGGTATGGGAGGCAACCTCATTCAAGATGTAGCGGCTATCAAAGCTTTATATTGTCAAACAATTGATTATTTAGATAAATTTGGATATAAAGATATGGAAATATCAACAGTATTTCATC
The DNA here is from genome assembly GCA_964655885.1 of uncultured Candidatus Izemoplasmatales bacterium. Lineage (GTDB taxonomy): Bacteria > Bacillota_I > Bacilli_A > Izemoplasmatales > Hujiaoplasmataceae > 4572-104. The sequence continues at coordinate 1,299 of CAZZPD010000057.1, forward strand.
AATGGATGGGTGGATTTCCACAAGATGAAGCAGAAGCAATGGCTTTAATTTCATATAGTTCAACAGTTGCCGCTTTATCAAAATCAACGAAACTTATCACTAAATCTCCTCATGAATCAATAGGAATTCCTACTAAAGAAGCTAATGGATTAGGGGTAAAAGCTTCAAAATTTATTGTTAATATGTTAAAAGATCAATCAATGGAAGCTAGCAATAGTTTAAGTAAAGAAATTAAACAAATTAAAAAAGAAGTAGAGTGTTTGATAGATGTAATTTTAAATGTTGGCAAAGGCGATTTAGCTGTAGGTACAGTAAAAGCATTTGAACAAGGTTTAATAGATATACCTTTTGCGCCAAGCAATTATAATGCAGGAAAAATCTTACCTGCTAGAGATAATGATGGTAGAATTCGTATATTAGAATTTGGGAATTTAGGATTTTCTGAGGAAATAAAAGAATTCCATCGTAAAAAAATAGCTAAAAGAGCTAAAAAAGAAGGTAGAGAAGTATCTTTCCAACTAACAGTGGATGACGTATACTCAGTTAGTAAAGGAAAATTAATAGGAAGGCCAAAGGTATTTAAATAATGAAAATTAAAGATGTAATCATATCAAAATCATTTACAGGATTTTTCTTCGATGATCAACAAGCAATCAAAAACGGAGCCATCAATGATGGCTTTCACTATGTAGGTAAATCAGTTTTACCTGGATTTACAAAAATTAGACAAAAAGGTGAAGCAATTTCAATTCAATTAGTACTTGAAAATGGAATGATAGGATATGGTGATTGTGCCGCTGTTCAGTACTCAGGAACAGGGGGTAGAGACCCATTATTTTTGGCAGATGAATATATCCCATTCATTGAAAAAAATATAAAGCCTTTACTTATTGGAGAATCAGTAAAAAACTTCAAGACATTAGCACAAAAATATGATAAAATGCTTATGGATGGTAAGAAACTTCATACAGCAATAAGGTATGGTCTTACTCAAGCATTTCTAAGTGCTGCAGCAGTTAGTCAATCATTAACAATGGCAGAAGTAGTAAGGAAAGAATACAACATAAAAGATAGAGTATATGAATCAGTGCCAGTTTTCACACAAAGTGGAGATGATAGATATGCTAATGTTGATAAAATGATTATTAAGGAAGCCGATGTTTTACCTCATGCATTGATTAATCATGTAGAGACAAAACTAGGTAAAAACGGAGAAATTTTATATAAATATATCAACTGGTTAAGAAACAGAATTGAAACATATAAACCTAGTGCTGATTATAATCCAATATTACATATAGATGTATATGGAGTTATTGGTATAGCGTTTAATAATGATATAGATAGAATGGTAGATTACCTTATCACTTTAGAAAACATTGCTGCACCATTTAAATTAAGAATTGAAGGCCCAGTTGATGCTGGGAATAAAGAAGACACAATTTATTATCTAAAGAAAATAAGAGAAGAACTAGAAAAGAAAGGTTCTAAAGTAGAAATAGTAGCCGACGAATGGTGTAATACTTTAGAAGATATTATTGATTTTGCTGATGCTAAAGCAGGACACATGTTACAAATAAAAACTCCTGATTTAGGTGGAGTAAATAATGTAATTGAAGCGATTATGTACTGTAATGAAGTTGGAATAGGAAGTTATTGTGGTGGAACATGTAATGAAACGAATATTTCAGCTGAAGTATCAACAAATATAGCAGTTGCTTGTAAAGCAACACAATGCCTTGCTAAACCAGGAATGGGTGTTGATGCAGGATTTATGATAGTTAAAAATGAAATGAATAGGATATTAGCAAGAGCAAATAGGAGGTAGTATGAAAAAAGGAGCAGCTGGCAGTAAAGAATCTAATGATTGTTATATTACTGTTGAGGAAGCAGATAATACTGAAATAGTTATTGACAGTATTGTTGCTGCATTTTTCTATGACCAAATTAAAGAGACAGTTGAAGAAACTTTAAAAGAGATGAAAATTAGTAATGTAAAAGTTACTGTTTTAGATAAAGGCGCTTTAGATTATACAATTAAATCTAGATTAGTTAGCGCTATAAAAAGGATGAAAGAAAATGTTTAGATCACTATTATTTATACCGGGGAATAATCCATCAATGATTCAAAATGCTGATGTATACTTATCAGATGCGATTATATTTGATTTGGAGGATGCGGTAGACCTTAACGAAAAAGATAACGCAAGAAATCTTGTTAGTAACTACTTAGAAAACGCAGTTACATATCCTAAAAACACAGTTCTTAGAGTTAATTCAATTGACACTAATTATTTCTACAAAGATGTAGAATTAATTAAATCAGGAATAGTAAAATATATCTTACTACCAAAATCATCAGTTGATTCTATAAATGTGTTGGAAGAACAACTAGAAAAAATTGAAAAAGAACACAATTTAGATGAAGTTAAAATAATAGCTTTAGTTGAAAGTGCAAAATCTATTATTGAAATATTTAAAATAGCTAAGCACAAAAGAGTTGAAGCTATTTTATTAGGTGCAGAAGATTTATGTAATGATTTAGAAATACCAAGAACTAATGCTGGTGAAGAAATTTTGTATGCTAGATCAAGAGTAATTTATGCTTGTGCTGCAAATCATATTATTTCAATTGATACACCTAACACAAGTATTGATTCTGAAGAAGAATTAGAAGAAGATTGTTTAAATGCAAAACGATTAGGAATGAAAGCCAAAACAGCAATTCACCCAAATCAACTTGCAATTATCAATGATGTTTTTTCTCCTTCAACAGAAGAAATTAATTGGGCTAGAAGAATCTTTGATGAATTAGATAGAAACAAAGGAAAAAGTGTATTTAGTTTAGATGGAAAAATGATTGATAAACCAATCATTGTGAAAGCAGAAAAAATATTAGAAAAAGCAAAATTATTTAAATTAATATAGTCAGGTGAAAAATGTTAAACGGAGTTAAAAGAGACATTCCAGAAGACTTAAAACCGTACACAACAAGTGATGCATTTACTAAAGAAAAAAGAAAATTAATTAGTGAAAAAAAGAAACAGTTAAATACTGTTTTTTTGTCTAGTATAGAAGAAGTTTTTGATTTGTTTAATATTAAATCAGACACTTGTTTATCTTTTCATCATCATTTAAGAAATGGTGATTATGTCTTACAAGACGTTTGTAAGATAATTGAAAAGAGAAATCTTAAAAACTTACACTTTGCACCTAGTTCAATATTCCCAAGTTATACAAAATTAGTCGATTTGATTATCAATGAGAATGTGACTAATATTCATACCAATTATATAAACGGTCCAGTTGCAGATACTGTTAGTAAAGGATACTTAAAAGGTAAACTTATCATGAATACTCATGGGGGTAGAGCAAGAGCTATCGAAAGTGGAAACTTAAAAGTTGATTATGCATTTTTAGCTTGTCCAACAGTTGATAAGTTGGGTAACGGAAGTGGGGCAGTTGGTAAGTCAGCTTGTGGTACCCTTGGATATGCTATCAGTGACCTCCAATTTGCTGAACATGTAATTTTAGTAACAGACAATCTTGTGGAAAAATTGGAAACATACGATTTTGATGGAAACTATGTTGATGCGGTTGTAGTTGTTGATTCCATTGGAGATGCAAAAGGAATTGTATCAGGTACTACAAAAATAACAAAAGACCCAATCGGATTAAAAATTGCAAAAGAGACAGCAGAGCTTTTAGACTATTTAGGAATCATAAAAAATGGTTTTTCAATGCAGACAGGAGCAGGAAAGACCTCACTTGCGGTCGTTAAGTACGTTAGTGATATTATGGAAAAGAAAAAGATCAAAGGGTCATTTGGGTCTGGAGGCATTACAAAGAGCTATGTTGAAATGCTTGAAAAGGGACTTTTTGATCAGTTGTATGATGTTCAGTGCTTCGATTTAGAAGCTGTTGAATCATACAAAAAGAATACAAATCATTTAGCTATGTCAGCATCAAAATACGGAAATCCTTTTGAAGAGAATATTATTGCTGATAAATTATCCTTTGTAATATTAGGTGCTGCTGAGATAGATTTAGACTTTAATGTTAATGTTACAACAGACTCTTTAGGAAGATTAATAGGTGGTTCAGGAGGTCATTCTGATATTGCTTATGGGTCAGAGTTAACAATTATTATCTCTCCTTTAATTAAATCAAGAATTCCTATTATTAAAGAAAAAGTAATGACAGTTACAACACCTGGAAATGATATAGATATTTTGATAACCGAAAGAGGAATTGCTGTAAATCCTAGAAAAAAAGATTTGATAGAAAAGCTTAAAAATAGCCATTTTCCGATTAAATCAATCAAGGAACTTTATGGTTTGTCACATAAAATTACAGGAGTTCCAAAAGAAATTAAACATGATGATAAAATTATAGGTTATGTAGAGTATAGAGATGGATCATATATTGATTGTATATATAAGATGAAGTGAAAAATTTAATCATTTTTATGTATTATAAACTATATAAAATAGAACGGATTTCGTGAGGTAATTTTAGTTGAAAATGAATAATATTCAAGAAGAAATATTGAATGCTAGAGAGCAAAAAGCATCAAAAATTGAATTTTTGAAAAGTGACTTTAAGACCGTTATTACGGTAAAAAGTAACATTCCCGGCAACAAAAAAAACAGTAGATTCGCATATATTTTAGTTGATTACTTTATGAGGAAAATTCCACATGATATTTATACAAAAAAATGGTACTATGATTCATATGACGGACCGTATTATTTATTAGGATCTAACTTAAATTCTAAAGAAATAAAGAGCCTAGCAATAGACTTAGAAGACAATAATCCTATAGGGAGATTTATAGATATTGATGTTTTTAATGGTAAAAACACATTATCGAGAGATAAAATGAGAAAATGTTACCTTTGTGATAAACCCGCTTTTGTTTGCATTAGAGAAGGGAATCATAGTGTTGACGAATTAAATGAATATGTTGAAAAAAATGTCTTTAATTTTTTTAAAGAGGATCTATTAAGCATAGTAGATCAAAGTATGATTTTAGAATTAAATTTACATCCAAAATTTGGATTGGTTACACCAATTACAGCTGGTTCACATAAGGATATGGATTATGATTTAATGATAGCATCTAAGGATTCAATTATACCTTTTTTTAAAGACATGTTCATTATTGGATTTAGTGATAAAAGTTTACATACTATATTTAAACAAATAAGAAAAATAGGATTAAAAGCAGAAGAAGCAATGTATCAAGTTACTAATAATATCAATACTTACAAAGGGTTAATATTTAACCTAGGTATTACTGTAACTGCTTATGCATATTGTTTATACAATCATTTGAATATTAGTAATATTTTTGATATAGTTAAGGAAATGACAAAAGAAGTGCTTGATGATTTTAATGAAAAAGATATAAACTCTTATGGTTATTACTCATATAAAAAATTTAATATTTTAGGCGCTAGAGGAGAAGTTTATAATGGATTGCCTTCTGTTAAAACTGCTTTAAATTATCTTAAAGATTTTAGTCAAGAATCAAGACTAAGAACATTGATGTATTTGATTTCTGTTTCAAATGATACGGTTTTGCTTAAACGATCTAAATCATTAGAGAATTATCGTTATATAAAGAAGCTCTTTAATGATAATTTGAAGTCATCAAACAAGGAAATAGAAAGAATTAATTCTTATTGTATTAAGAATAATTTAAGTTTTGGTGGAAGTGCTGATCTATTGATTTTAACTATTTTTCTAAAGAAACTATTAACTTTGTACTAATTATTATGCATAATTTGACTTATAAATAACGCCAATTTTCTACTTTTATTTACTCAAGTAAAAAAAATACTATTTTTAATATTTTTTTCTTGACATTAGTAATGAGTAATAGTAAAATTGTAATGCATAATTATTTTGGGGGTTTAGCTCAGTTGGGAGAGCATCTGCCTTACAAGCAGAGGGTCGGCGGTTCGAGCCCGTCAACCTCCACCATGCCGAAATAGCTCAACCTGGTAGAGCAACTGACTTGTAATCAGTAGGTTGCGGGTTCAATTCCTGCTTTCGGCACCATTTATAGTACTGTATGCATAATTGCATTTAGAAAGCGCACAGATGGTGCGCTTTCTTTTTTAAAAGATTAAGAGATAGGATATAGACTATGAGCACACAATTTGATGAGAAATCAAAATTAATTTTACAAGATAATCCTATATGGAAGGGCATCGTATCGCTTGCTTTACCTGTTTTTTTGGCTAACATCCTAAAGACAGTCCACGATTTAGTAGATACATATTTTTTAGGACAAGTTGATGACCCAATTATCGCTACTCAAATGCAAAGTGGAATTAGTTTAACATGGCCAATATTCTTTGTATTTATATCCTTCGGTATGGGGCTTAGTGTCGCAGGAAATGCATTGGTAGGCCAATATTTAGGTAATAAGGATCAAATAAATGCACAAAAATATGCAACAAACACAATATATGTATCTATAATATTAGGTATTTTATTTACCGCATTGGCATTTTTTGTAGGGCCATTAATATTAAAACTGATGGGCGTTGAAGGAGACACTCTTAAATATGCTATTATATATATAAGAATTAGAGCATTTGAACTACCAATATTATTCTTATCATATGCATTTCAATCAATTAAAAGAGCTACCGGAGATACAACTACACCAGTATTGATTAGCACTTTTGCAATTATAGTGAATATTATATTAACCCCAATTTTAGTATTACATTTTAATATGGGTATCGCAGGAGCGGCGTTAGCTACATTATTAGCACATATATTTATGTTGCCAATGTTACTAT
>CAZZPD010000058.1:0-8112 GCA_964655885.1 uncultured Candidatus Izemoplasmatales bacterium
CCATATATACTTTTTGACACAATTAAGTCTAATCTATTTCCTGGTAAAGAGCCAAATGAAGAGCTTTGGAAAACTTTAGAAGATATTATTCCATATTACCAAAGAAACTATGGTGTTGATGGTGCTAGAATTGATATGGGTCACGCATTACCTGTTAAATTATTAAAGAGAATCATTAATAAGGCTAGAGCATTTGATCATGATTTTGCATTCATCGCTGAAGAGTTAAACCCTGATAATGCACCTCATGCAAAAGAGTCAGGATACAATATTATTATTGGTAATGGTTTTTGGATGGAACCAAGAATTTGGGAAAAGAAACTTCATAAATTTGTATATGGTGCAAAAGATATTGAATTACCAATGTTTGCTTGTTGCGAGACTCATGATACAGCTAGAATAGCTGGTAGAGATGGGGGTAGAAACTTAGCTAGAATGACTACGGTAATAAATATGCTTTTACCAAACTTAGTACCTTTCATTAATTCTGGGCAAGAGGTTTATGAAACTCAACCGATGAATACAGGAGTAGACTGTGGACCAGATGATAAATATAAATTACCTTCAGATGATTTATTCTATGGTAAATTAGCATTATTTGATAAGTATGCTATTCATTACCTAAATCATGATCGTTGGGAACTAGCAGACCATTTAGACGGCATTAAAAAGATTAGAAATAAATGGTTAGATCAAATCACTGATTTAAAATACTATTTACCAATTTATTTCAATGAATTTGATACTACCGCTGTCGGTGTTTCATATTTTAATCCTAAAACAAATAAATGTTTGCTCGTTGTAGCTAACTCTAATGTATTTAATGACTTACAATGTAATGCGGATATTTCAAAACTTAGAGAAGCTAGCAATAATTATAACAACACAGGAAAATTATTATATGCTACTTATGAATTTGGTAGAGATTATCATGATTTCTCTCCGGATGGTAAAGTACATTTCCACTTAGGTGCTGGAGAAGTAAAAGTAATAGAATTTTAAAAAAAAGCCGAAAAATTTCGGCTTTTTATTTTACATATCATTTATCTTCTTTGGATAATGTTTTTTATAAATATCAATAAGTCTTACTAATAATATGAAATATACAAAGACTTCTAAAGGTGTTTTAGCTACTCTTAGAGGAATCTGAGGTAAATAAGTCGCCCCTGAATATAAGATTGAAATCCAAATTGGTGTTAAAACTAAACTTACTATTATTTGAAGTATTATAATAGAAAACAGAATTTTTTGATTAGAATTGTTTTTATTCTTCTTTAAAGAAATAAATATAATACCTGCGATAACACCTGCTAACCCTAAAAATATTATAAGATAAATTATAAAATGTAATACAGGAAGACTATAAGTCAGATCATCATTTAATTTTGATTCTACTATATTTATAATTAAATCAACATTAAATAATGCCCAAGTCCCAAAAATTAGCAAAATAAACATAAAAACCATATTAAGATATCTAAAAATATTTTTTGATGAAGTCTTTATGTTATATATAAAATATGGGAGAATCCCATATAATATTGCATTAAGTGTAAATCCAATAAAATATGGACCAAATTGATAACCAAATAAAATCCACCCTAATGAGTCTTGAATAATGGCAGCTATAAAACCTATTTTTGGCCCAAGAGTAATGGATATTATCATCAATGGAATAAACCCTATTCCGATTCTAATAATTGTAGACCCAGGTGGATAAGAAATAGAAACTATATTTGTTAATACTATTCCAACAGCTACCAATAATCCAGCAAATATTACACTTCTTAAATTGTTCTTTTTCATTTAGTCCTCCAGACAAAAATCAATTGGAGTTTGATTTGTTTCTTCTAAAAATTTATTTATTTTGGTAAACGGATTTGAGCTAAAAAAACCTCTATATGATGATAACGGAGATGGATGAACATTCTCAATGATAAGGTGTCTAGAATTAGTTATTAACTTTTTTTTGCTTCTTGCAAATGAACCCCATAATACAAATACTACTGGCGTTTCTTTTTCATTAAGAAGTTTAATTATGTTATCTGTAAAAGTCATCCAGCCATAGTCTTTATGAGCTAGTGGTTGGTTTTTTCTTACTGATAATATTGCATTTAATAATAACACTCCCGATTTACCCCATGGTGTTAAATCGCCATGTGTAGGTTTTTTACATCCTAAATCATTGTTTAGTTCTGTATATATATTTACTAAAGATGGTGGAATATCAACGCCTTTTGGAACTGAAAATGCTAACCCCATCGCTTGATTAGGATTGTGATATGGATCTTGTCCTAATATTAAGACTTTTGTGTCTTTATATGAAGACAATCTAAAAGCATCGAATACTTTGTTAATTGGAGGATAACAAATATGTTTTTTATAATCCTCTATCACTTTATCTTTGCATTCGATGAAGTATGGTTTATTAAATTCTTCTTCTAGTATTATGTCCCAATCATTGTTAATCATTATTACTTCCTATGAGAACAAGTTTTTGCATTACAGCTATTACATTCAAGATCTTCGCAATCTTCAGGTTTTTCTGTCTTTTCATTTAGTTTATATGATAAGACATATAATCCTATTATAAATACTATAATTGCTGCTGCAATTAGATACTTCCACATTTATTTCACCATTTCTACTAATTTATTTACTTCGTTCTTAATTTCTTCTACTTTTGCTTGTGCATGTTCAACAGATGTTCCAAGGACTCCTACATATATTTTTAACTTAGGTTCAGTTCCTGATGGTCGTAATACAAACCATGAATCATCTTCTAAATAGTATTTAATAACATTAGATTTTGGTAATGTAATTTCTTCTACTGAATTGTTGATGTATTTTTTAGATAATTGAAAATCTTCTTTAGCAATAACTTTAACATTATTAAGTAATTCTAAATTATTGTTTCTAAAAGAATCCATGATTCTAGAGATTCTTTCACTACCAGTTTTTCCAAGCAAATGAATATTTTTTAGTCCTTCATAATAATATCCATATGATTTATAGATGTCTATTAATTTATCATATAATGTTTTGTTTTCTTGAACACGGTAATATGTAGCAGCTTCTGCTATTAACAAAATTGCTTGTAATGAATCTTTGTCTCTAACGAAATCTTTAACTACATATCCATATGATTCTTCGTAGCCAAAAACAAATTCTCTTTCATCATTTTCTAAGTATCTTGCCTGTTCTCCAATGAATTTGAATCCTGTAAGTGTGGAAATTACATCCATTCCATAGCTTTTTGCGATAATTGCACCTAAATTAGATGTTACAACTGTATTAAATACAACTCCTTTTTTAGGTAATTTATTTAGTTTGCTTTTTTGACTTAGTAAATAATAAATCATTAAAGCTCCAGTTTGGTTACCGCTAAGATAGATATAATTATCATTATGTAATACTCCAATACCTAATCTATCTGCATCAGGATCAGTTGCAATTAATAAATCTGACCTAATTTTTCTTCCTAATTTTTCTGCTAACTCAAATGCTGATTTTTCTTCAGGGTTTGGTAATTTTACTGTAGGAAAATCAGGATCATTAATCATCTGTTCTTTTACAGGATATACGTTATACCCTGTTTCTTTTAGTAATCTTTCACCTAAATATCCACTTGTTCCATGAAGTGGTGTAAATACTATTTTTAAAGGCTTATTAATTTCAGGATAAATAGCAACTGTTTTAACAGCGTCTAGATATGCTTTATCCATAGGTTCCCCTAATATAGCAAGCATTTTTTTATTTAATAATTCTTCATAAGGAATGGTTTTTATTGAGAATAAATCGTCTATTTCATTGACATATCCTACAATTTCATTTGCATATCTAGGTGTGTATTGGCAGCCATATTCATCATATATCTTATAACCATTATAGTTAGGTGGATTATGACTAGCTGTAACAACGATACCTGCTAATGCATTTGTTTCTCTAACCGCAAAACTTAATTCAGGCGTTGGTCTTAACCCTTCAAATAAATAAGAGTTAATTCCAAAAGCACCTAACACCATAGCTGATTCTTTTGCGAATTCTCTAGACATTCTACGGTTATCATGAGCAATTACTACTCCTCTTGATAATTCTTCAGGTTTATATGTTTTTAAAAGATATTTAGCTAAGCCAGCATTAGCTCTTCTAATCGTATAAATATTTAATCTATTAGTACCTGCACCTAGGATTCCTCTCATACCACCAGTACCAAATGAAAGATTTGTATAAAACATATCTTCTAATTCATTTTCTTTTTTATCTTCTAAATCTTTTTTAACAAAAGAATCTAATTTTGGATAATTAATCCATTTTTCATACTTATCTTTCCACATAATACTTCTCCTTTTCATAGAAAATACTTTTGAAAAATTCAAAAGTATTAAAGTATATAATCTACGATGTTTTCTTTTCTTGGTTTTGGACTAGGCTTATCTCCTACAGGATATCCAAAACAAATTGAAATATCATGTCCATAACCTTCGGGAATCTTTAATAATCTATCCATTTCTCTTTTATCTGCTTGATGATACATATATCTTGTCTGTCCAATAATACATGAGCCAATACCTAATGACTCAGCTGCTATAGACATGTTTTGAGCAGCACATCCAGCATTCACTTCAGAATACCCTCCGATTTTTGAACTTAAAACAATGACAACTGGAGCGTGATAAAAAATGTGAAAATCAGGTTCTTTTTCAATCCCAATTTTTACCATTCCTTTAAGGGCTAATTCACTAATTTCATCAATTCTTTCTTTGTTTTTAATGATAGTGAAATGCCAGTTTTGTCTGTTTCTAGCTGATGGGGCATACAACCCACATTCTAGAATTTGATTGAGTTCCTCTTCTGAAATCATTTTATCAGAAAACGCTCTAATGCTCCTTCTTCCTAAGATAATATCAACTGTCTTATTCATAAGAACTTTAATCCTCCTGTGAATTTATCAATTTAACAATTTCTTTATTGTTGGCTTCATAAACTTCTAAAGTTTTTAGTGCAACAATTTTACCAAAATTAACAGCTTCGTGCATGTTATTACCTTTTATAGTACTATATATAATTCCAGCAAATAGTGCATCTCCTGCTCCCATTGAGCTTAACACATTACTTTTCTTCTGGATAATACTCTGATAAACTAAATCTTTAATGTTATATGTAATTGGTTGTGTTGATTGTGATACAACAACACATTTAATTTCTTTTTCTAATAATTCTTTAACCCCTTTGATTATATCATAATTTTCTGTTTTTAATAGGGTATTTAATTCATAATGATTAACTTTTAATAAGTCAATATATTTTAATGAATTTTTGATTCTTTTTACTTTTGTTTGAGAGACTCCATCTACAAATATCAATTTGTCTTTGTACTTCTCAATTAAGTAAGAAAGAACCTCTTCGTTAAGGTTAGTGTCAAACACTAAACAATCAAACTTATTTATATAATCTGCTTTTTCCTTAAAATCTTCTATCGTTAATGACTCAAATGATTTCATATCATTTACGCCCACTGATAAATCCCCATCGTTGTTATGAATTGCCATGTAAGATGATGATTTAATTGTTTTAAAAAAAGAACCACTATAATCTAAGCCAATTTTATCTAGTTCTGTTTTCTGTAGTAATGAAAGTGAATCATTTCCTATTAAGGTCAAGAAACTCAAATCCAATCCTAAATAAAATAAATTCGTTGCGATGTTTTTAGCAACACCACCTAAGCTTATTGTGACATTACCAATATTTGATTCAAAATCAATTAACTCATTATTACTCGTGCCTATCATATCAATATTACACGCACCAATAACTAAAGTTTTCATTCTAGAATATCTGTAAAGACATAGTCGATATCATACTTTATTAATTTTTCTGCTAATTCTTTGTCGTTTACAACTCCCGTGCTTACTTTTAGACCAAATAAATGCATATTCTTAATGATATCTTTTTGTACTTTATTAACGGGTAAATTTAAGTTAAACCCATTCTTTTTACAAAAATCGAATGTTTCTTCATTAACTTTATTTGTTGAGTAAAATATATTATTGTGATCAACATTTTTAGCTAGATAAGAAAGATGTTTTTTGTTGTCAGAAATAAATATTGTATGCTTCATGTCATAATAACTATGAACATCATTAACCATTTTATCAAGATTTTCTGTCTTAAATGTTGATCTTATATTAATAAAAGCTTCTTTTCTATATGTTTTGCAAATAGCGAGATAGTCAATTAATTTTGGTATATATAAATTTGAATCTAGATTAGCTGTTTTTCTATCGATTAAAGAGAATTTTCTTAATTCATCATATGTAAAACTAGGGATATCTAAATTAAGTAAACCAAGTCTTAATAATGTATCATCGTTGGTAACGATAATTTGGTTATCTTTTGAAAGACTTACATCACAACTTATGCCATAAAATGATCTATTTGAAGCTGCTAAAAAAGCAAAAATAGTATTTTCAGTTTCAATACCACTTAATCCCTTGTTAGCTACCATCCCTTTAAAATATTTGTCAATTTTAATCGTATTCATATTTTCACGCCTTTTATATATATTTATATAAATATTTTACCACATTATAGTATTTTATGAATATCATTTTAAAAAAACTAAATATTTGGTAAAATATTACTAAAGGAGCTGATTAAATGAACTTAAGTGAGCTAGGTTTTGACTTTTCAAACCTTCAAACTTGCACCATAAAAAAGAAAAATCACCTTTTTCCATTAATAACTACAATCATTGGATTATCATTTTTTCCAATTTTTATTGTATTTTTTATTTTATTTCTATTACAAGTAAATATTGAAATTAACAACGTTCTAACTCCTTATGGAGATCCTGAATACATGAAGTTTTTTAGTATTTTTTTACCGGTAATGGGAAGTCTTGTTTTAATATTTATTATTTTATCTATCTATGGGTTAATGTTAAAACCTAAGATATACATGATAATTGATAAAGATAAAACAAATTTTGATACATTTTATTACGTATACAATAGAATTAGGAAAGAATATATCTATATAACCAATCAATACGTTCTAATCTACAATGACAGGTATAAAAACATTAGAGAAGAAACAAGTTTCAGAGAAATTACAAAGATTAAAGATAAATATATATTCTGGGAAGAAATTAATAATATTGAAGATTATAAAATTAAAAGAAAAAGAAACAAAACTATCCTAAAATATAAGAGTAATTATCATTTTCAAAAAACATATTATTTCTCTAATGACATTCATATTGTACCTAGTAAAATAACTGTGTTAGTAAGTACTTCTGGGTCAACAAAAGGGAATATACAAGGTTTTTCAACCTATTATTTTGAAGCAGTCAATAGAAGACAAATGGTAGATATTCACCCTGAAATTGAAAGAAAAGTTTCTAGTTTCATATAAAAAGTTCTATCACTTGATAGAACTTCTTTTTTTACTTATGGTCCTTTGCCTTGATTAGCATTGATATTCGCTTATATATCAAGAATACAATAATGCTTATTAATAAGCCTTTCATTAAATTAAAAGGTACTGTAATTAACATGATAAATGTAAATAGATTTGTGACAGCCCCATTTACAACTGATCCCATACCGATTAATACACTCACATCAATATTAAAGAAATATGCATATACTGGCAATAACACAAATGCGTTTAAGACCGCTCCAACAACAATTATTGAAAGTGTCCCGACTAACATACCAATTACAGCGTTTTTTCTAGTTTTGTGTTTGTGATAAATATAACTAGCAGGAACAACATATGCAATCCCTATTAAGAAATTAGCTACTTCTCCTACCCCCATAGTAACGGAGCCACCTTTAATAATTAAAGCAATAATTATTTTAACTGCTTCAATCACTACACCAGCTATTGGATTGATTGCAAAAGCACCAATAATTACTGGTATTTCTGAGAAATCAAATTTATAGATATCAGGTGGAGCAAATGGTACTCTAATCTCAAAGATTGGGAACATTAAGACTCCTGCAATACTAGCTAGAATAGCTATAAAAATCAATTCTCTTGTACTAAATTTTTTCATACTTTCCTCCAATAAAAATACCTGTGAAAAAACACAGGAAATCCATCAGA
>CAZZPD010000059.1:0-8096 GCA_964655885.1 uncultured Candidatus Izemoplasmatales bacterium
TTTACAAACAACAACATCTTTTTTCATTTTTTTCATAAATTTGTATGTTGAATATGGTATATCACTTTCTTTTCCAAAAAACGAAGAATTTCCTTCAGGAAAAAGCATTACTCCTCTTCCTTCTTTAATTGTTTGCATCATACTTCTAACTGTAACTATATCGTTTTGACCTTTTCTTTTAGCGATTGCTGGATATAATTTTGTTAATATAAATTTCCAAACCTTACTTGTAAACATAAAGGTGTTTATAATTGGTTTTGGTGGTTTCTTTAAAAATGTTGATGCATAAACCCCATCATGTAAACAAGGGTGATTACCAACTAAAATATACGGGTCTTCTCTTTTAGGGTTAAAATCGTTAAAATTTGTGTCCATCTTAAATATTGATTTATAAAACAATTTAACAATAGCTCTGTAAATATATATATGTAATTTCAAGTTATCACTACCTTTTCTAAAAATTATAACATAATTGTTATAATATTTTATTCAATTACCTGCATTTCACATCAATAAAAAATTTAGCTAATATTAAAATATATTAAAAAAACCAATCAATATTGATTGGTTTGTTAAATTTCAATATTGTCTCCTGCCTTTATAATAACGCAAGATTCCTTATATTTTTCCTTGAAATATTTAATTGCTTTTTCTCCTGTGCAATGCATAGGGTATATTGTCTGTATTCCTAAATTAAATAATTCCTCCCCAATTAAATCTACCTCTTCAATTGGCTTAGAACTTAGATGCATTCCTGCAATTAGGTTCTTTATTTTTTTGTTTGGAAAAATTTCTTTCACTGATTTAACGCCGTTAACAACACCAAAATGAGAACACCCCATAAATAATGTTAGTTCATCGTTTTCTTCTAAGATTAATATAGATTCATCGTGAAAATCATCTAATTTATCATCTACATAATACTTAGTATTTTTATTCTTGTGTAAAATATCACTCAACATATAAAATCTAGGTTGAATTTTAGTAAAACCTTCAGTTTTAATTAAATATTTTTTTGTCCAAAATAAATCATTTTCCTTAAATGGAATCCCATTATATCTAATTTTTTGTTCTTTAGCGTACTTTTCAATAAATGCATCTTTCTGGATATATATATGTTTTAATGATTTACATGAATCAAGAAATCTTAATCCTCCTGTGTGATCATAGTGTCCATGACTTAATACGATATATTCTACTTTATCCAAGTCTACATTTAATCTTTTAGCATTTTTAATAAAAACATCCGTATACCCAACATCAAATAATATGTTATATAACTCGTGTTCTATAAATATTGATAATCCATGCTCAAAATCATAACCATCTCTTGATAAATTGTTTGTTAAAATCGTTATTTTCATATAAACTCCTTTGATTTAATCTAACTCTATAATACTTTTATATACTAATTAAGTCAAACCAAAAAAAAAGCAGATTTTAAAAATCTGCTTTAACGTTCATTAACCTTTTAAACTATCGGAAGAATCCATCATAATTGCAAAGAATCTGCCTTGTAATTCAGTACTAAATGTTTGAATAGCTTCAATTTCAGTAGTTGATAAATCAGAAGCATCAAAGTCTTTTATTTGTTCGAAACTTGTTTTAACAAAATCTAGCAAATCAGCAATATTTGTTTCCAAATTCTCTATTTTTGTTTCTGTTAAATTTGCTGCATTCATAACGTCTTCAATTAACAACATAATTATTACTTCATCAATAATATCATCAACTAATCCTCTATTTGCATTATTCATAAAGTCTACATAATATTCTGCAATTTGAATCACCATTGCATATGCTACATATGGATCATCACTATATTCATAATAATAGTATTCAGCATCTGGATATTGTGTTTGAATATACCCATATAAATCTTCTTCCATTTCATATAAATCAGCGAAAACTTCTTCATCAACGATATAATTAATTAAATTTTGCAATAATTCTAGTTGATCTCCTTTAGAGTTATCAAACATTGTGTTAACTGCATCTAGAATATTTGAAGCAGTTTGATCTTCTAAGTCAAATTCATCAGCAGCTATACTTACTGGGATAACTGTAAATAGTAATTCAATGAAATTTTCATAATCTTGATCATTAAATGAATTTAATATAGCTTCCAAGATATAACTTAGCTCTTCTGCAAATTCATATGCTGCTAAAGTTTGATAATGATTAAATTCTTTAAATGTGTCATAGATTTCTTCTGTAGATCTATTATAATATTCACTATCCCAACCCCAATAAGTAAATCCTTCTAAAATGATATATTTCTTTAAGAATTCCCCATCTCTTTCAACAAATACATCTAGCACATCATCAAATGTATCTTTAAATGTTGTTTCTAATTGAAGTAATATTTCGAAGTTAATGTTTCCTAACGAAGTATATATTTCATTATATTCTTCATCAATCATATCGTTGTTATTAAATGAATTAATGTAATCATTAAACAAAATTTCATTTTCTTCATCTGTAAATACATTGCCTATAGATTCTAATAAGGCTTCATTTTTATCTCTAAATTCATCATAATATTTTATAGTAAGAATAACCTTGTCAGCTATAAACATATCTCTATTTTCGTCTTCTTCAATTAAAGAGAAAAACTCAGTAAAATAGGCTTCATCTAGAAGATCAAGAAAATTAATTATCGCTTCAATAGATAATAATGTTTGAGCTGCGATTTTACCGTTATAGTTATCTACAGTAAATTGCATACTGATTGATTCTTCTGAAATTGCAGCTACAACGTCATAGAATTCAAACATAAGCATCATTTCTTCTTGTGTTGGCATGGTTTCTCTTAATATATCAACCATTTCTTCTTTAAGTAATAAAACTTCATCAATATTAAAGTCTGGTTCTGATTCAAATCCTTCATCAATAAAGTTTTCTAAGTAATTAATCAAATCACCTGTAAGTAATTCTTCAATTGACATGAAATATTCCATTGTAGTCTTAATTGAAAGAACAATACTATCTGGATTTTCTTGTATTTGAAGTAATAATTCTTCAAGAGTAGCAATACTCATTTCTAAAGAAGCAATTCTTTCTTCGAGATATTCGTGATAATACTCACCAGCATCCTCTAACTCAGTTTCATATTCAAATAAATCACCTTCCATTATACTAAGTTCAAATTCAATACTTTCTGGTAAAACAGTTACCACAAATGCTGATATAATAGCTTCTATATTTTCGAAATTGCTTAAGAATTCATGTAAAGCATCATACTGATCGCTCATAGACTCAGTTTGATTCATATCAAACATAAAAGAGTCATATCCATCAAGGTACCCCTCAAATACTTCTTCAGTCATTCCTTTTCTAACAAGTTCTTCTACAAACCCTTCAGGAACATCCCAAGATGTATAAGACAAAGCTGTTTCTATATCAGTAACCTCTTGATCAAAATTCGCTATATAAGCTATGCTAGCACTCAACCCTGAATCTTGCATACCTCTAGGTGCTTCAGCCTGAACTTGGAAGATTATAGAATCCCCAGTCAAACTACTAAAATCATAACTATTTGTAGTTACTGTTTCTCCTTCTTCTCCATTAACATAAATCACATAACCATCTGCGTTTTCCACTTCATCCCAACTAAGTATTTTGTCAGTAATCTCCAAGTTTGAAGGTGTAGCGATATATTCATCAAGATTGATGTCTATTTCTGATCCGCCATTATTACATCCAACAAACCCAAATGAAGCAATAACAATAAATAATAGTAATAATACCTTTTTCATAATAATCCCCCTATATTTTTTTAATATACATTAATAAATTATCATATATAAATAAACAAATCAATTAGATTTGTTATTTAATATGTTTTAATTTTATTTAATTTATTAATAAAATTTAATCTCATCGATCATTTTGATTTTCATTATCTGCTTAAAATAATACCAATAACTAAGAAGCAATACTATACTAGATAAAGCAAACCCTATAATTATCGCATTTGCATATGCGCTTATATCTTTATAATAATTAATTAACAAAACAATGCCTTTTAGATGATTTGAAAGAATTAAAATCTCTACTAACCCAACAGATATGATAATCAACAATAATATTAGAAACTCCTGTAAAAGCATACGCATAAAGTCTTTTTTACTAGCTCCAAGAACCTTAACTTTTACCAAATCCCCTTTTACATCATAAAATACAAGTAATGTATTATTAAAAATAACAATGACAAAACATAAAATGAGAAAAGCTGTAAAGACTGAAAAATAATTAGTTACTTTTTCTACACCTTCAACAAGTTCATCAAAATATGAATCTGGATCAATAATAAAATACATTTTTTCACTATAATCTATGATTAAATCATCATAAATAATAGATTTGTCTTCTGAATTAATAAAAACAGTATTAATCTTTGCTAAATTTTGATAAATATCTTTGTCATAGATATTTGAATAAATAAAATTATCAAAATTTGTATCAAAATATCCTGCAACTATCATTTCAATATCTCTCAGTTTATAATTTAAGTTAAGTGTAACCGTGTCACCAATGTTAAGCCCATAAACCAACTCAAAGTTCTTTGGCAAAATAACGATAGGCATCGTATCATTTATATATTGGTCATTATATTTTATGATATCTAGACCAACATAATCACTAATGTGATCAATATCCATTGAAATAAAATACTTTGATGGTTGGTATTCTACTTCATTAAAATATACATTGACATTACTATAAATTATCCCTTCATCGACACTAGATACATCATAATTATTTATTTCTTGAAGTAAATCTTCATCATAATCGTTAATGTTAGTTACAGCTAAATCAAAGTCCATTACATTATAAAATTTGTCTATTTCTTCATATAAATAAGCTCTTACAGAAAAAACTAAGACAATGGAAATTAATGATATAAACAAGACTCTAAGTGATTGATGAATATGCTTGTTATTAATTAAATGTTTTGTTTGAAACAATGAGAAAATAGATTTATTCTTTAGTTTTTTAAATAATTTAGATAATCCAATTAAGAATATACTGCTGATATTTAAAGCTACATATAACGATAAAACAACTATAATCAATGAACGAATACCTAAATTAAAGAATTTAAAGTATAACTCCACTATTAAGGCTATTAAAGCTATGATAAAAATCGGTAATTGTGTTTTATAAATATTAAATCTTTTATCTTTACTCTTTGATGCAATTGATTCAGAATCAACCTTTCTAAACGCTATATAAGCTCTTATTTCAACGAAAACTATTACTACAATAAGACTCAATAGGATTGGCAATATACCTACATATATAAATCCTCTTAATCCATACATATAAATACCGTAATTTATAACGAATACACTTAATAAAAGTCCAATCATAAGAGAAACTAAAATATACATTAACCACTGCAAGAGACTAACCTCTAATACTATTTTACTTTCTCCACCTAAAGTGTTAATGACACTGAGATTTTGTTTAAGGTTTTTATTAACTATAGGAAATAAAGAGTCAAGTACCATTAATATCGCTAATAAAACAACTAATCCAAGTGATAAAAACATTGAAATATTATCCATTGCTCTGCTATTGATATATTCCCAATCTATTGTAAGAAATATATGGTAATCACCATAATCATCACTATTATCTAATGTATTGAATACTTCATTTAAATCATAATTATTATTTACATCTAGATAGACTGTATTACCAAAATTACTAAAATCACCCAAACCATATAACTCATCTAGAATGACTTCCTTGTTAACAAAGAAACTATTTCCTTCAAAAACACCATATTCAGAATAAATTTCTCTAATTGTATAGTTAAAACTTTTATCTAAGATATAGAAATTAAAACTATCACCTATATTTAAGTTATATGCTTCCGCATATGATTTGGTTATAATGACCTCATTATCTCTTAAATCAACATCTTGATCTATCAGTCTCTCAAACTCATAATCTTTTGATGAAAACATTTGGCTATAGTATCTTTGATTATTTGTTTCGGTTAATAAATTTATGTTAAAGAAGCACAATATATCATCAAAATATTCTCCGTAGTCTTCTTGTAGGTTTCTTTCATTTATAAGTCGTGCACTAGAATATTCATCGTAATCTATGACTATATCAATGTTTTGATATATATTTGATGATTGATATTCATATATTTTTGAGAAAGTATTATGCATACTAAAGAGTAGTATCAGCAAACAAAAAACAAGTGATAAAGTCATAATTATCACTGTAGAGCTTTTTTTGTTTGCGGATATATTACGGTATGCAAATAGTAATTTAAATTTGTTTAGTGTCAAGATGTTTTACCGTCAATTAAATGTATTTTTTTATTACAAAATTCTAAATAATCTTCGTTATGTGTTACTAAGATAACCGTTATATCTTTTTCCTTATTAAGTTTTTTTAATATCTTCATTATTTCTAAACCATTCTTTTGATCTAAATTTCCTGTAGGTTCATCTGCAAAAATAATTTTCGGTTCATTTACTAGAGCCCTTGCAATAGCTACTCTTTGTTGCATTCCTCCAGATAGTTGATTAGGATAATAATCTTTATACTTCAACATACCTACTGTTTCTAATATAGAATCAATATTGTCTTCTTTCTTTTTAGCAATTATTTTAGGTAATAATACGTTCTCATAAACTGTTAAATTTGGTATTAAATTATAAAACTGGAAAACAAAACCTAAACTATATTTTCTCAAATTACCCAATTCAATTTCGCTATATTTAGATATGTCTTTGCCCATAAAAAAGACATTGCCTGAGGTGATCGTTTCTAGAGAACTCAAACAATACAAAAGAGTTGTCTTTCCTGAACCACTTGGTCCAACAATTCCAGTGAAATCTCCTTGGTTTATTGAGATATTTATCCCTTTTAGAACTTCAGTTTTTATTGTTTGATTAGTGAACGACTTTTTTAAATCTACAGTTTTTATAATTTTCATAACCGTTTCTCCATAAAAAAATGACATTATTTCTTAAGTCAATAATATCATTATTTATGTAATTTTTCAATATGCCTACAGTTAATATTTATTCATCAATTTTCACTTTGCACTTGACATGATTTGCTTCATATATTAACCACACTAATCCTAACCCAAGAATTACTAAAGCTAAAAACTTATATGGTAATCCAGCAAGCGGTAAAGCTGCTACAGAAAATGTAATTCCTATTGTTGCAAATAACGCAATTACACACGGAGTACATCCATATGTAAGTAGGCCAAACAGATAAGCTAATCCTGATAACATTGATCCTTTACCTTCTCTGCCTGTAAGTTTTACCAGTCCTGTTGAAACATTCCACATAAAAGCAGATAAAGCTGACATGATTATATTTAATATTATATTTACAACAACAAGAAATAGTCCGTATTCAATAATCATCTCGTTATATGTCATATTAAGAAAATCTAATACAAAATATAACACCATAAAAACAATAAATGTAATAATTCCTTGAATAATATATTTTTTTTGTTTTTGCATCGATAAAATGGTTTTAAACATAAAAAAATCTCCTTTAATTTGATACATTATGATTATATCACATTAAGAGAGATTCTTATAACTATATGCTTATGAATTTAGTATGTCTATTGTCCTTAAATATATCTTTTTGATGCTATCAGCTGTAGGTGATTCTTCACTGATGGCTAGTAACCCTTGGTTAAGTAATTTGTTTATGTTTTTGTCATATGGTATTTTACCTATAAGCTCTATATTTCTATCTTTAACATACTTTTCTATTTTTTGATTTTGATCATGATTTGTATCGAATTTATTGATGCAAACTGCAATTTTTACTCGAAAATGTTCAGCGGTTTTAATGATTCTTTTCATATCTGACATACCTGATACCGAAGGTTCAGTAACGATCAAAACCATGTCAACTCCACTAAGTGAAGCTATGACAGGACACCCAATACCTGGTGAACCATCAATGATAACCAACTCTTGGTCGGTTAAATTTTTCTTCAAGTTTTCTTTAACTTCCATAACAAGCTTACCTGAGTTACCACTACCCATATTTAGTTCAGCTGTTGAAAATATGTAATTATCTCTATATAT
>CAZZPD010000060.1:0-7775 GCA_964655885.1 uncultured Candidatus Izemoplasmatales bacterium
ACCTAGACGCACTTATTTATTTACTAACTAAGTAGCGGTTGAAAGTGTAATTTCTTTATTAGAAATTACTTTTGTTCTATAATTATTTTTCTAAATATCTTTCGTTACCAATATAGAAAATTGCTAATGTATTAACGCCTGAATGAGCACCAATAACGGGACCAATAGGATTGATCGTAATGATATCTTCATTAACCTTTAATTTTTCTATAATAAGATTTTTTGCATATTCAGCATCTTCTAAACAATCCCCATGAGAAATATAAATCATTTCATTCTTATCTTTATCATATGTTTCTTCCATACGTTTAACCATATTATTTATTGATTTAAATCTGCCTCTTGCTTTACCGTATACTTTTAATTGTCCTTCTAAAGAAACATGTAATAAAGGTTTAATACTTAATAGATTACCTAAAATCATACTGGTAGCTGATAATCTTCCACCTCTACGTAAATGTCCTAAATCACTTACAGTAAATAAGTGACATAAATTAAGTTTTGTGTCTTCAACAAATGTAGCTACTTCATCAATAGTTTTTCCATCTAATCTTAATTTAGCTGCGTAGCTTAATAATAGCCCTTGTCCCATAGAAGCTGATAATGAATCAATGGTTATAATTTTTCTTTCAGGATATTTTTTAACTAATTCTTTTGCTGCAATTAAACTAGAATTATATGTCCCAGATAATTGACTTGAGAAAGAAATTGATAAAATATCTTTTCCTTCTTTTAAAATTGGTTCCATGACAGTAAGAAAATCTGCAGGATTAGCCTGGGCAGTAGTGGCTAACTCTTTTTCTCTTAATATATCATAAAAAACTTTAGAAGAAATCTCTCTTTCATCTAAAAAGTTTTGATATTCTTTCCCTTTTACAGTTACCTTAAGAGGTAACACCTTTAGTTCGTATTTTTGTGCAAGTGTATCTGGCAAATCTATGCATGAGTCTGTTAGAATTATGAAGTCATTCATATGTAATACCCTCCTTAAAAAATTACTATGTATCACATAATACTTTATCAAAATTAAAATACAGTGTCAACTATATTGGAAAAATAATTTGTAAGTAAAGAAAATTAAAATATTTTGATTATTATTTAAATGCAATAATATTGATAATATAAATTGAAAATTTATTGATATAGCAACTACAAGATAAAATAATAGAACAATAACTAACTCAGTATATTAATTCTATTTAATTTTATTTGGTTAATAACATTAATATAGATAATTAGTAATTTTTTAAATATTGTTCAAATTTAATCAACTACGGGTTGCTTTACAAAAATATGTAGTAGGTTAAAATAAAACTATAGAAAGGGTAAGAATAAAATTATGAAATATTCATTAGTTAATAATATTGGATATACATATAAAGAAGTGTTTAAAAAATATCCAAAAATAAGACTATATTTAGCTGTAAACTTCATTATGGAACTACTTGTTCCATTAATAGCTACATCTGTTACAACGCTAGTTGTATATGGATTAACAAGCAATCAAGGAATTATATTTTATATAGAAATTATTGCTTTTGTAGCTGTATCATCATTTATTGTTGAATCATTAAGATTTTGGTCTTTCTTACATTATACATTTGAAAATACCTATGTAAGAAATACTACTTTTTGGTTGCGATTAACTGAGCATCAGATGCAAACTGACTATCAAAACATTGAACCTCAGAAAAAAAGAAATATCATAACTAAAGCATTTGAATCTATTGGTAGCAATTGGTATGGACTTGAATATCTGATGAAACAAGTTCCTCCAGCTGTAATTAACATTGTAGGGATGCTTGTTTATGGAGCACTAATAGCGATTTATACACCATTGGTTCTAGCTATATTTCTTGTCATGTCAATCACTAATTTTTTACTTATCAAAAGAGCTAATAAGAATAGAGAAAAAAGAAGAGATGAAATAAATAATCAATTTGTTCAAAGGTATTATTTAGCTAACGACGTAACCAATCCTAATTATGGAAAAGATATAAGACTTTATGGCCTAAAAGGGTGGTTTAATGGAATTCTAAAAAATGCAACAAACAAAAGAACTAAAATTGAAAAGCAAGTACAAAGACAATTTTTATTATCTTCAATATCAGATAACACTTTTCTATTTTTAAGAGATTTAATAGCTTACACAGTATTAATTGCATTAGTTGTAAATGGAGATATTAATTTAGTTCTATTCACATTTATTACTGGAATAGTAGCTGGATTTTCAAAATGGATGAATGGATTTATCGAAGCATTTAATACGATGAGAACCAGTAATGTTCATGTAAATGAATATAGAGAATGTTTAACAATTGAAAACGAATTTAATCATAAAGAAGGAATTAACATTAATAAACTTAAGTATCCTCTATCTATTGAGTTCAAAAATGTTAAATTTACATATCCCGATGCAGAAAAACCGACTATTGAAAATCTATCATTTAAAATTAAAAAAGGTGAAAAAATAGCGATTGTTGGAGATAATGG
Source organism: uncultured Candidatus Izemoplasmatales bacterium (assembly GCA_964655885.1). GTDB lineage: Bacteria > Bacillota_I > Bacilli_A > Izemoplasmatales > Hujiaoplasmataceae > 4572-104. The sequence continues at coordinate 2,494 of CAZZPD010000060.1, forward strand.
AGCTGGTAAAACTACAATAATTAAACTCTTATGTGGTTTATACAAAGCTGATTCTGGTAAAATTATGATTAATGGCCACGATATAATGGAATTTAATCTAGAAGAATATATGAAACTCTTAGGAGTAGTTTTCCAAGATTCAGAATTATTAGCTTTAACAGTTGAAAATAATGTCACTTGCCAGAAAAAAGAAAATGTTGACAAAGACAAACTTTGGAAAGTTCTAGAACAAGCTGGAATCAGTGATAAAATACAATCGTTAGAAAGCAAAGAAGATACTTTTATTACTCAAATCTTTGATTTATCTGGAGTAAGATTTAGTGGTGGAGAAATCCAAAAATTAATGCTTGCTAGAGCATTATATAAAGACGCTCCTTTATTAATTTTAGATGAGCCAACAGCTTCTCTTGATCCGATAGCAGAAGAAAATATGTACTTAAAATATGATGAACTAGTCAATCAAAGAACTTCAATATTTATTTCACATAGGTTATCTTCAACCAAATTTTGTGATCGAATATTATTCATAAGCGAAGGAAAAATTATTGAATCCGGAAGTCATGAAGAATTAATGAAATTAAATCGAAAATATAGAGAGGTGTACGATATACAATCTAAATATTATAAGGAGGAGAAAACAAATGAAGAAAATTAGTTTTGTTAATAATATTAAAAAATCAATTAATGTTTTAAGATTAATGACTAGATTATCAAAATCATATGTAGTTTCTTTCGTATTTAGAGCTATATCAGACTCAATACTTCCATATATATCTATATTTTTTACGTATAAAATAATTGATGGGATCATTATGAAATCTCCCGCAAATGTTATTATGACAAACGTGTGGTGGATGATTTCATTAACATTAGTCATAAGTATTATAAGTAGAATTGCATATTACTCAAATGTTGCACATGGCTTGGAATTAAATTATCGTCTAGATGAGATGATTGCTAAGAAGACATATGAACTTGACTATAAACAATTAGAAGACAATGATGTGATGCAATTAATTGAAAAAGCAAAAGAAGGTTGTAACGGGAACGGTGGTTTAACCGTATACACTGATTATGTTCTGACTGGTATATTGACTTCAATTTTATCAATTATTTATGGTGCAGTATTATTGTCGGGTTTGTTTGTCGCAAAAGAACTGTCTGTTAGTACAGTGCTTTCAAGGTTTGTAAATAACCCTTTATCAGGATTGATATTACTCTTTGCATTTGTAATTCCTCTATCTTTATCCTTTTTTGTAATGAAAAAAGATAATAAATTATCTTATGATATCATGATGGGTAATATTGACGGGAATAGAAAATTAGGCTATTTTTTTCAAATCATAGGTAATTACAAATATGGAAAAGATATAAGAATATTTGGAATGAAAGATATGATTTATGAAACCATGACTAATGATAAGTATTCTGTTGAATCAAACTGGAGAGGGTACAGTAATTTTAGTGGTAAGATTATGGCTCTACCCGTGTTAGGAAATAAGATACTGTCTTTTATTGTATATATGTATGTAGGTATAAAAGCATATTATGGACTGATTACAGTCGGGAATGTGGTTATGTATGTAGGGGCGATTACATTGATTTCGTCAGGAATTACAGCAATCCTACAAAGATATACTAAAATGCATCTATATAACAACTATCTAGAAAACTATTTTACTTTTTTAAATTTAAAATCTGAAAAACAATATGGAATAGTAGATCATCTTGATTTTGATAATATTGAAATAGAGTTTAAAGACATAGATTTTACTTATCCTAATCAAAAAGAAAAAGCACTTAAAAATATTAACTTAAAGATAAATACCCATGAAAAACTAGCGATTGTAGGATTGAATGGAGCTGGTAAAACAACGCTTATCAAATTACTATGTAGATTATATGAACCTTCTAAAGGAGAAATCTTAATTAATGGTATTAAACTAACGGATTATTCAAAAGAAGTTATGGATAAACTATATTCAGTAGTATTCCAAGATTATAAACTATTTAGTTATTCAATTAAAGACAATGTCGCTTCAAAACAAAACGGAAATGTTGAGTTAGTCAATGAAACTATTGAAAAAAGCGGTATGAAGCAAAGGGTTGAAAAAATGGATAAAGGTATTGATACTTTAATTTACCAAAGAAACAATGAAGAAGGAGTAGAAATATCTGGAGGAGAAGCTCAAAAATTAAGCATTGCAAGAGCATTGTATAAAAATTCTCCTATCGTTATTTTAGATGAACCTACAGCCGAACTAGATCCTAAATCAGAAGCGGAAGTTTATGAAAAATTCCAACATCTTGTTGAAGATAAAACTACAGTCTTCATATCTCATCGAATGAGTAGTTGTAAATTCTGTGATCGAATTATCGTTATGGATAATGGAGAAATTGTTGAATATGGAAATCATGTTAAATTAGTTAATGGTGATGGCCTTTATAAAAAAATGTGGACAGCACAAGCAAAATATTATCATTCATAATAGATTTATAGAAAAAAAAGGATAGCTGAGCTATCCTTTTATTCACCAAATTGCAGTGGTTCAATATCTTCAATAAAATCTTCCATTTTATCAATAAATAATATTCCTAATAAATGGTCATATTCATGTTGAAATACAATTCCTGGAAATCCATTTAATTTAATAACAGCGTTGGTTATCTCTCTAGTCTCTAAATTAACTAGATTAACCTTAGCTTTAATCCTTTTTGATCTTCTAACAAAACCCGTTATCTCCTCATCAACGGATAAACAGCCTTCGCCACCACCTAAATAGGTTTTCTCCTCTGAAAAAGAAATTATTTTAGGGTTTACTACAGCTAATTTATATAATTGTCCTGTTTTTTCATGAGGTGCAACTATACAAAACATCTTCTTAGATATATTTATCTGAGGAGCAGCTAATCCTACTGAAGGTCTTAAATTATATTTTTCTGCCAATTCGTCATTTTGAGAATTGACAACCAATTCCATCATATCCTTTAATGTATTAAAATCTTTATCTGATAAAGGTAATTCAACCTCTTTAGCTCTTAATCTAAGGGTAGGATGTCCATCTTGGATAACATCTTTCATTAATAACATATTTATCACCATCAATATTATAACAAAATTTCTATGATAATTAAAGTTTTTTAGTTCGCAGTTTGATTAAATATATGATATAATTTTTATAAGTAAGCAGGTGATAAATATGATCGATAGAAAAGGGATAGTTATATATTTCCAAAATCCAAAAGTTATTAAAATAGTGAAAAAATATAATATTAATATAACCTATGTAAACAAAATCGGTAAATACTTAACTGGTTATTGTAATGCTTTAGATTATCAAACAATTAAAAAGGAATTAAAGAAAAATCGCTTAATAAAAAAAATAGATGAGTCTTTAGTAGAGATGCCAAGTATAAACATTTAAAAAAAAACAATATCTGTCAACATATTTTACTTGACAGATATATTTTTATTTGTTAGAATAAATAGGACTTAAATTTAGGAGGAATATTAAAAATGGTAAAACTTAGATTACAAAGATTTGGTACAAAGAAAAAACCTTTCTACAGAGTAGTAGCTGCTGACTCTAAAAAACCTAGAGATGGTAGATATTTAGAAATAGTTGGAGTTTATGACCCAACAAAAGAACCAACATATGTAAACATCGACCAAGAAAAGATTCTAAAATGGTTAAGAAATGGTGCTCAACCAACTGACACTGTTAGAAGTCTTTTATCAAAAGCAGGAATCATTCGCCAATTTGTTGCTGAAAAAAGCAATAAATAAGGAGTGTAAAAAATGGCTGTTGATTTTGAAAAACTAGTTTTAGATTTGGTAACGCCATTAGTAATACACCCAGAAGATTTATTGGTGAAGAAATTTTCTGAGGATGAAACATCAGTAACAATACAAGTGCTTGTGAATCAAGAAGATTTAGGAAGAGTAATCGGTAGGGGTGGAAGAATTGCTAATGCTATTAGAACAATTGCTTACGCTGCAGCATCAAGATTAGGTAAGAAAGTCAATATCGATATTGATTCATTCTAAATGAAAGATATTATTGGTGTTAGTGCTTGTTTGTTAGGTATAAATTGCAAGTATAATGGTTCCCATAATCTAGATCCTAAAGTAATAGATTATATAAAAGGAAAAGAAGTGGTTTTAATTTGCCCAGAAGTTTTTGGCGGTTTAGGTACACCAAGAATTCCATGTGAAATTCAATCAGATGATAAAATCATTAACAAAACAGGTTTAGATGTCACTGAGAATTTTAAAATAGGCAAAGAGAAGACGTTAGAATTACTTAAATGTAATAATTGTAATAAAGTAATTCTAAAAGATGGATCACCATCGTGTGGTTATACAAAAATCTATGATGGTACGTTTACTAACAAATTAATTAAAGGGCTTGGAGTAACTGCAAGATATTTAATTGAAAATAAAATCGATATTATTGATTTGTAAGACTAAAAAATCAACTTATTGTTGATTTTTTCTTTTTGCTGGTTAATAATTAGATTAGGAGTATATAATGAAAATAAAAACAGAAATAGAAAACGCAATAAAGGAAATGGGATTTGTAGATTTAACAGATATACAAAAACAAACGATACCTTTATTATTACAAGGAAAAGATGTGATAGGGAATAGTCATACAGGTACAGGTAAAACTGCAGCCTTTGGTATTCCTATTTTAGAAATGATTGATTTTGATGATAATTCAGTCCAGGCTTTAATTATCACACCAACTAGAGAATTAACAGTACAAATAAAAAATGAGCTTACTAGAATATCAAAATACATTGATAGATGTAGAATAGTGGATGTTTATGGTGGAGAAATAATTACAAGACAAATTAGCGCTTTAAGAAAAAAACCACAAATTATTGTTGGTACTCCAGGGAGAATTCTAGATCATATTAGAAGGAAAACAATCAAATTAGAAAATCTAAAATATTTTATTCTTGATGAAGCAGATGAAATGTTAAAAATGGGATTTATTGAAGATATTGAAACGATCTTTAATGAGACCCCTGAAAACAAACAAACTTTAATGTTTTCAGCTACGATGCCTAAACCAATTGTTAAGTTAGCTAAAAAATATATGTTTGAACCTGAGGTAATAACTTCAGTAGGTGATAATTTAACGAATGCTGACATTTCTCAGTACTATTATAAAGTTAAGCGCGAAAACAAAACAGAAGCTTTATATAGGCTTTTAAACATCTATAGACCTAATTTAGCATTAATCTTCTGTAATACTAAAGCAAAAGTAGATAGT
>CAZZPD010000061.1:0-7756 GCA_964655885.1 uncultured Candidatus Izemoplasmatales bacterium
AATTGCTAATGCTAAATTGGTCATTGGACCTGTAGTTATAACAGTTATTTTATCTTTAGATGATAAAATACTTTCTATGATAAAATTAACAGCGTGTCTTTGATCGAATTGCTTTTTAAGTCTTGGAAAATCAAACCCATCTAATCCAGTTTCACCGTGGATTGCATCACAAGTATCTGCTTCTTTAATTATTGGGGTTTCTACTCCTAAACATACAGGTACATCTATTTCTAAAAATTGACAAATATTTAGGGCATTCCTTCCTGTCTTATCAAGTGTTTGATTTCCTGATTCAATTGTTAATCCCAATAAATCCAATGTTGGATTTTTAGCCGCTAATAATATGGCTATTGCATCATCGTGTCCTGGATCACAATCAAGGATAATCTTTCTATTTGCCATTTGTTACCTCCTTAATCATATTTAGATATATTATATCATAAATGTAAAAGAACAAGAGTTTACTCCTTAGAAATAAACTTTGTTTGATATTGTTACACCCTGAGAGGCTCAAACTACCGACCCATTAATTAGGAGTCAATGGCTTCTAAAATTAAAACGTCTATTTCTAGACGTTTAGAGGCCGTGAAATTTATTTTGACACCCATTCTGACACCCATTAAATTTGATATCATTTCTATTATAAAATCTAAGCTCTAATACTAGATATTAACTTTTAAGTATAGTCTCTACTAACTTCCTTATTTCATTAGATACAGCTTTAAACTCTATATCATCAACATAATAGTTTTTCTTAACATAGTTAGTCCATCTCTTAATAAACTCTGTATCAGTTTCTAAAATGTTAATTATGTTAGCGACATTCTCTAAATCCAGCTTGGTCTTACGATATTCAAATGTATTCTTTAAAGCTATTTTCAATAATTTAAAATTTATATAGTTTCGGCGTAGTTTCGTTATCAAATAAATGTCATAAAAATCTTTCATTCTACTATTACCAAAACTTTTATCAATAATCGTTTGAATTTTTTCAGACAATACTGTTTCAATGTTATATGAGTATAACTCAATATTTTTATCCAGTATTAGTGATTTATAGTGATATGTTTTCTTAGATGGAGTTATAGGATCTCCTGTTGCGACATCTATACTGAAAGGTACACGAATATTATCTAACTTACCTATTAACGATACTTGATATCCTAAATACTGATTTTGTTGCATTATATCATTAATTTTAATTAGCTCAAAGTCAATATTATCTTTAACATTGATATTATTTATTTCATTAACCATCTCTTCAACACTGTTTACTGTAAATGGAATACTTACAACATTAAAATCTAAATCTAACGTTGATCTTTCAGATATACCTAAAATTGATGAAATCAAAAATCCTCCTTTAAGTATTACATTGTTTTTATACTTACTATTTGATAGTCTATTTAAAAAGCATTCAAAGAAGTATATTTGTAACAACACATTGAAAGAGATGTTTTCTTCTATTGTCTTTTTCTTAATTATACTTGTTATTTTGTCCTTGTTCATCATATCACATCTATTAGCTCATTTATTTTCTTGGATATTTTAAATAATTTAGCATAATTTCTTAGATTATACATATTTCTATCAGGATGCATTTTATAAGACATGATTGCTTTCCTAAATATTTCAATATCAATCTTATCTCTAAATCTTACAATATCACAAATTGTTCTTTCCATATCATAACAAGCTACTTCATTACCAAAAATGGTTTTAACCATAATGATTCCAACTGGGTGATTTTCTTTCTTCACTTTATGAATAATAACTTCTTTAGAAATATGACTACTATTGTAGTTGTTTGGTAGAGTTACTTCCATTTGATATGGTATTCGATCAATTAGGTTATGTAGATATAACGACGAAATAAAAGAAAAGATAATTTTCTTGTTCTTTTGATAAAGAAGATAGTATTCATCGATAATGTCTTCATTTGTAGTATATATACCTCTTTTAACTCGCTTTATTTCTCCTTCGTTAACCATTCTGGTTAGATATACATACGGTATAACTTCTTCTTTTATCATCGTACCTGTTACTATTCCATTGTTTTTTTTCGCAAGATCTATAATTTTCTTTTTATAGTTCATATAAATTGTTCCTCCCTCGCTCATATTATATCATTTTATAAGCGAGTTATCAACTGCAATATAAAAAAGTTTACTCCTTATAGAATAAACTTCGTTTTATTTATGTATTGTCTTTACAATGATTATCACTATTTTAGTGTAAACTTAACAGTGTTTTACTCTTGTCTTTACAATTTTGCGTCCTTTTCTGTATATGATACTACAAAAAGACCACTGTTTAATTTCCATCACGGTCCAAAGTGGCTTTGATTCTTAATCACTAGAATCTTTTATCAATGAAAGTATTGCATTTAGAACGATGTTTATCCCAGATATAAAAAAACTTATAAAGAGAGAACTAAAAAATAAGACTTCCACAATCATATTTATACCCAACAACTCATTGTTTGCTAAATTGCTGATATATTCAATAGGCCTTTTTAAAAATAAGAAAGACACAAAAACAAATATAATCCCTAAAATTAATAGTAAGTAATATTTTGATTTCGTTTTCATAGATTTACCTCCTATAATGGATACTCTACAGTAGTATTTACTGGGTCAGTGTATTTTGATTTAATTGTTGGCAATGAAAAGGAGATGTATGGATATGAATATGTTACTGAAATATATGACAAGTCATAACTAAAACTAATATATTGATGGGAATATGCTCCTACAAAACTATAACTAGTATAAGAACTGTTTGTCATATGAAAATAAGCTTCCAAGGTTAGACTTAAGTTTTCCATAGAGGTGAAATCATATACGTCTACAAAATCCCATCCATCTATAGAATAAAATTGTTCAGAATCAAACCCTTTTAAAGGATATGCAAAAAGGATTCCGTTCTGTGTATCATTGTTGTATTGATCAGTATCTAATTCATTAAATGTCTCGCTAATAACATCCCCATTAAAGGTTTGTACTACAGGCCAGACCCTTGTAGACATTATAATAGTATATATGGTTATAGTGCCTGTACCATTATACAAAATTTTAGCGTCAAATTCAGGATATTGTAAAGAATTATGATAAGTTTTGTTAATGGATAACATTGTATCGTGACTAACACTAACTAAATCGGTCAATTGAGATGAGGGAAAAGAATCCCAGTCAACAGTTGTTTTTCCAAAAAATTCATCTGTGGAGCTATCGTATGAAATGGTCAATGTTACAACATAAGTTCCCATATCATTTTCTGATGAGATAGGATTATATGTATTCCCTCCACCTCCTCCACCATCAATAACAGAAACAGGGTCTAAAAATTTAATTGAAATATCTAAGTCAGAATCATCAGTTTGTACATCAGAATAGTGACTATCTTGTTTCTGTAAATTTACTTCTATATAGTAGTCAGTTTCAGAGACATTTCTAGATTCGTTATCAGTGGAAATTATAAAGTATTCTGTTTTTGAAAAACAAACTTCTATATAATCTAGGTTGTGTTTTTCATAATCCTCAGAACTAAGAATAGAAATCTCTCTTTCGCTATAACCCATTTGTAAAAGCTTGTTATAGTCTCCTCTAGTCATTACTACACCTTTACTATTGGTATAATTTGAATTAGCCGATACATTATAGAATCCACAAACACCAAAAGTTGTAAAAATCATTGCAAACAATAGTAGTTTTTTCATTTCACCCTCCTATAGCGTCATATTTTGTCACCTTAGTAAAATATTATCATATATATTTATTTTTGACAAGAGCTTTAATGGATTATTTACTAAAAATTATTCCTAAAAACTGTCTTGTCTCGTATAATTAAGACTATAGAAATATATGATTGATTAAGGCTTCTTGAATGACTAAGAGGAATTAGAATATAATAACTTTATAAAAGGGTATTTTCAATGCATGAATATAAAAAGTTTACTCTTTTCAGAATAAACTTTCGTTTGTATTTGGTACACCCTGGGAGGCTCGAACTCCCGACCCATTGATTAAGAGTCAATGAGTCTTAAAATATAGATGGCTATATTTAGACACCTTAAAGGTGTTAATATAATTTTGACACCCATTCTGACACCCATTAAATTTGATATTATTTCTATTATTAAAGCAGCTAATTTAACTTAGCTGCTTATTTTTAGAAATTATTAATTGTTTCTATTTCTTAAGTTTATGATAATCATATTTATATTCATTAACATTGTAATCCTTAATCTTTGAATATTTTTGCTGTTGATTAAGAACTTTTTTATTATTTATAGCATCCATCAATATCTCCTGAAGATGTTCATATTCTGAATACTCTCCGATAGAAGCCATAACTAATGCATTTCGAAAATACTTAGCATTTTCTTTAATCAAATTGGCATCATAAGTATATCCATACTGTTTCAAGAATAAGAAAGCTAAAGTTGATACTGATCTAGTATTACCTTCTCTAAATGCATGAATTTGCCATATTTCTGAAATCATTCTTGTAAAGTAATGCATAAAGTCTAGTTTACTCAATTTTGCCCATTTTAAACTAAAGTATACTTTATCAACTTTCTTCAACTCAGAAATTATATTTCTATGTTCTGAATAAATAACACTTAGTCCATTCAAAATTGGTTCTTGTTTTTGCATATTAATTGTTCTTTGTTTACCAGCCCATTCATACACTTCTAAAAACAATCTCTTATGTATCTCAAATATATCCATAGAACTTTCAATTACCATTTCATTTTTATAAATACTAATAATGGCAAGTGTAGTCATTCTATTCTCATATTCATCTAATTTCACGTTATCCTTGATGTTCAATTTATTAATTAGAACATCGACATCATCGTATAAGTATGGATCTTTCATTATAGATTTCTCCCTAGTGCAAACTTAGCTGTTTCAAAGTCTATTATATCTTGTGCATATAAACTAAGTATTCGTTTTGCATAAGGAGATACATCCTTTCCACCTGTTAAATTTATTGCTTCTGCTAAAGTCTGGATTTCTATCATTTTTTCATTAGCTGGTAACATAATTTCAAAAGGGATTCCTCTTTTAATCTCAATTTGCTTTAAATACATGTTTATTGCATAAGATAATGTAACTCCTAAATCACTAAGTATTTTTTCTACATTACCTTTCAAATCATCTGATACTCTTACGTGAATCACATCATTTTTCATAATATCACCTCACATATATTGTATCACATTTGATACACATAATCAATAAAGCTAATCAAAAAAGTTTACTCCAAATGGAATAAACTTAGTTAGTTATTGGTACACCCTGGGAGGCTCGAACTCCCGACCCATTGATTAAGAGTCAATTGCTAAGAAAAATAAGACGACTAAATATAGCCGTTTAAGGAATGCGATATTGATTTTGACTCCTACTCTGACGCCTGTTGACTCCTATTTAAAACTCGATATCAATTCTATTATTAAAGCAGCTAAGTTCATTTTACTTAGCTGCTTGATATTTTAACCATTCACTTTTTTAATATATCTTTGGTTTCTACTATTTGGTGTCTCAGGTAAAGTCATTTGAATTAATCCAGCATCAAGTGCGGGATCTAAATAGTTCTTTTTAAATGATGCTCTTGATTTCATCTCTAGCATATCCAATAACTCCCGTAATGTATATGGATAATCACCTTCCATAACTTTTAATAGTTTTTTTACTTGTACACTCTGATATTGATTATGTTTACTAGCTTCTTCTACTATTCTATTTAAAGTTTCCAAAATTGAATCCAATATAAATTCAATAAAAACGTTAGAACTTCCATCTCTAGTAGATAAAGCGATTGAGTCATAATATTCTTCTTGCCTTTCTTTTATAATAGATTCAATAGGTAAATATGCAAATATTTCCTCTTCACTTGCTAGTAAGCAAGTTTGCCAAAGTCTCCCCATTCTACCATTACCATCACTAAAAGGATGTATGAATTCAAATTCATAATGGAATACAGCAGATTTAATTATTAAATTCTCTTCATAGTTATTCGAATAATCGAATAAGTCTTTCATTAAACTTGGTACTCTATTTGCTGGAGGAGCTAAGTGGATTACTTGGTCACCGTCAAATACTCCTTCTTGTCCTAAACGATATCTTCCTGCATCATCAGTTAGAGATTCCATCATAATACCATGATATATCAACAAATCATTTTGATTAAATGGATCAATTTTTAAAATGTCATCATATACTTTAATAGCATTTTGCACTTCAAGTATATCCCTTTTAGGACCAACAACTAATTTACCGTTAATAATATCTTTTACTTGATTTTTTGTTAATGCATTATTCTCAATTGCTAGAGAAGAATAAATCGAATTTATTTTATTTGTTCTTCTTAATTGAGGTTTATTATCTAATCCTGAATTACTAGTTAATTTTCCAATTTGCTTCATAATAGCAGAAATTTGATTTATCATTTTACTAGTTACTGTATAGGGTGGTTTATATGCCATTAAATCACATCCTTTTGACTTACTTATATTATATCAAACAAACCAATAAATATCAATTATCTTGTATGTTTTCTTGTATGTTTTCTTGTACGATTTTATAGTGTAATTAAAAAAGTTTACTCCTATTGGAATAAACTCACTTGACTAATATCATTTTTTACTTAAAACTTCATGATTCTAAAAGATTTCAAAACCAAAAATAACATATGATGACTATTAAAATCCCTAAGAATCTCATTGCATTTTCCATTACTTTCTTACCTTTATCATCTACTCCTCTTCTTACAGCCCAAGTTATTTTAGCAGTTTCTTTAGGGATAGCAATATTTACTATTCCTATGATAAATACAATAAAACAAGACAAGTAATTCCAAAACATCGTTTAGTCCTCCTGAAAACACCTTGAATAGATAATACTATACAACTATACTATAAAATTTTCTTTACTTCAATACTCTCTAATTATTTGATGTCCTTATATTTAAGAAAAAAAAAGACTATTCCTTTCGAATAATCTTTATAGTTATTGGTACACCCTGGGAGGCTCGAACTCCCGACCCATTGATTAAGAGTCAATTGCTCTACCAACTGAGCTAAGGGTGCATGCATATTATATATTAAATCAAATTAGTATATTTGTAAATACTAAATTATTGATTTCTTAAGAACTCTTCTAATTGATTGAACTTAATATAGTAAATATCATCAATTTTTTTGTTGGTATTAACTGTAATTACATCTGATTCATTGATATATTTTGTAATATTATGGCAATCTGGATATATAAGATTTATCTTAACATATTCTTTATCAAGATTAAGGTTAGAAAATTCTTTAATTCCAGGAACAAAATCTGGTTTAGCTGATCTCTTAAAGTTTTTTGGATCATCATTAATTATCGCTTTATTTGAATTAGTAATGATTAATTCATGTTTAGGTGACATAGATAATATTTTAATTAAATATTTTTTATTGCTCAAGACTTTAATTTGATACAAATTATCAAAAGAATACAATTCAATTTCTGGATTTTCAAGTGAAGTATTGATTACTTCTATTGTTTTATTAATGATATTCTTATTTCTTAATTTAATAAGATAATTATATAAAATATAAGTTAATGTTAATCCAGCTATTACAATAAGTAGTATTTGCCACCAATCCATTAGAATCACCTCGACTTAAATAATGATACATAATATTTTTTTGTTTGTCAAACAAAAAGAAAATAGTTGCCAAGGTATTTGGCAACTAAAAACACTT
>CAZZPD010000062.1:0-7570 GCA_964655885.1 uncultured Candidatus Izemoplasmatales bacterium
GTTGCAGTAACGCCTTCAAGTGGATCAAAACTACCATTTAATAATACTTCCATATCTTCAACACCACTTAAGACAGGTCCTTCAGTATCTGCTTCTGCAGTTGTTTCAGTTATTGATACATCATCAAGGTAGATTGTAGTTTCAAAATTATCAGTACCAATTTGACCAAAGTTAAATAAAAGCACGCCTTCTTCATTAGTATCTAACTCCATTAAGAATTTGAAAGTATAAGTATCCCACTCTGTAGTTATATCAATAGTTTGGTCGCTTACAAATTCAGTAAACCAAGGAGCACCATCTAATAAATCTCCAACTTGAACGTCAATAGATCTAGCTAAATCAGCTTTAGCTTTAAATGACACTTCATACCATGTACCATTTTCAATTGTCATAGCTTCTGAAGTTGAAAATCTTGGGAATGCTTTATTCCATGAAGCTGTTGTAACATCGATAACTGCTACTTCATCTACAACTGTAAATGTCCCTCCAGCACCTTCAAGGTTTTCTAATGTCCAGAATCCTGTTCCATTAGAGAAATTACCATTTTGAACCATATCATCAGTAATCGTACTTGGATCAACTGTTACATGAATATATCTTGATTCTTGAGCAACGTTTCCAGCTTGATCAGATACAGTATAAATGTAATAATAGTCTCCTTCTAAAGCAGTATCAAGACTACCAGCAGCAGTAATGTTAGCTGTAACATCACCATCTACATCATCTGTAGCAGTAATCCCTGTTTTAGGATCGTACTCTACACCTAAATAAATCGTTACATCTTCTACACCTGAGAATACAGGCGCAACAGTATCTCCTGCTTCAGTTGTAGGTGCAACTGTAGTTGGAGCTTCTGTAGTAGGTGCTGCAGTTGTAGCTTCTGTCGTTGTTTCACCACAAGCAACTAAAGCAAAACCAAACACCATAAGTAATGCAAATAAAATTCCTTTTTTCATTTTTTCCTCCTTAAATGAATTTAATATTTTTTAATATATATTTTTATTTCCTTATAAAAGCCTTGTCTAATTTTCAACGCTTGATTTTCTTCTAAATAATCTTGATAGATAACTTCTTTTGCTTCTTCAGTAAATAGTTCTATCTTTGATATTTTACAAGATTCATACGTATCAAATAATGTATCACTAATATAAGTAATATCAACATCTTTCATAAATCTAAAAGTTAATGTTTTGTCTTCTTTAAAATATTCTTTTGAGAATAGTGGTTTCGGTTTAAATATTAGTTTTCCATCTTTTAACTTAAATGGATTTCCACCAGTCATCATCATTGCCCATATCTCAACAATCTCTACTGTTGAACCACTTAATCTAGGTAAGAATCCTTTACCATGAATATGTGGGTTTGGATTGTTTGAAGGAGCGATAAAACTTGAATTTTCTAAAATGTTTCTTCCATAAACTTCTGGATCCATATAACAAACAAAATTCGTTTTGATCTCTTCATAAAATTCTTTATATAATCCGGCTTTTAATAACCCAATCATATATTTATAAATCATATGTAAGAAATCAGATTCTCTTTCTAACCAACCTTTTGTAAATGCCCTTATTCTTCCAATTTCGTAGTCTTCATTATTTAAGCATCCACTCGTTTTATAGATTTTCAATTTTTTATCATATATATCGCTATTTTTTATAGCTTTATACATATTTCTTAATTTATCTTTATCAAAATCCGTTTTAAGAAGTCTTGCTGGAGCTTCTAAGAATTTTGATAGATATCTTTTTTTATAAGTCAATGGTTTAACAAGCGGTAACCCATAATCACCTATTACTTGTTCCCCATTATTTTTATTTTCGATATATGAATCAACTTCATATTCAATGAATGTAGGAATGATTTCGTCATTCTCATGATATAAATCATTTAGATTATCTAAAATTTCTTCATCTAAAGTAGTTAAATATTGTTTTAATTCAGAATGATTAACTTTAATTAATTCTTCTGATAAGCCAAATCTGATTGATGAACGATATCGATCTCTTACATGCAATCTGTTTTCATAGTCTTTAAAAGTTGATAATCCTTTAAATAAATCATAAACTTCTTTAGGTAATATAACATCTTCATTCTCAATATGATTATTTAGGAAACTTACTATTCTCTTTAGTTCAATTGTTTCACTAACTCCTGAACCAAATAAGCCAGGCAATCCATTCATTGCATCGTTCCAACCAGGTTTTCCAGCATCCATCTCAACTCCTAAGTTTTCTGAGTCAAGTAACGAATGTTTATTAAGTGCTAGAATTAATAACTTTGTAAATAAGTTTGTTTTGTAAATGTGGCTTCCTAATTTAGCCCAATTACTACCATATTTACTAATATTAAGACGTTTCATTCTATCTTCATCGAAATGTCTTAATGCTCCATATTGTCTAATAGTACCCTTATCTGTTAAAACTGCTTTTTCATTTCTTTCCCTTACTGTTACAGGTGATTCAAATGAAAGGATCTCTCTTTTGTTAAATAATAAGTCTTTTATTTTATCAGGGTAAATTCCTTCATAACTTTCCACTAAATCAATTATATATGTAAAGTGATCACTCCAGTAACCTTCCCCAAAATTAGATTCGTAGTGTTTATCTGAATTATTAATGAAATCATTTAGATAGGTTAACTCATCTGTTACAACTTGTACATTATTATTGTAAATGAATCTCACAAATCCACCAGGTGTAAATTTATTACTTAAGAATTCTGAGATTTCTTTATGTTTATCTAGAAAATGTTTCTTGATTAAAGATTTCATTGTTTCTTTATCTTTAAGTGTGAAGGTTATTCCAAAAATTGTTAATGGATTATATCCATCTAGTTGAATTAAAGAAGCAAAATGTTCAATGTTGTGTTCTTTAACTTCTCTATGAATGAAACTATCCATTCTTCGATTTTGACAAACGTCTCTAAAGTTCCCTGCGCCTTGAGAATAAAACTCAGGAATTAAAGTAAAGAAATTATAATCTCTTTCCAAATCTCCATGTTTTCTTGAATATAAGTGATAAATTTTATCTCCTATTTGATATGGATACCCACCTCTTAATAGATTGTCTAAATAATTTTGTTTGATATATTCGTTGAAGATTTGATTACCGGAATCAGTCAATACATCATTGACTAAATCTTCTATTAATTCTTGTGATTCATTTTCTTTTTTATTAATATATTCATCTTGTTTTGCCTTTTCAATAAATGCTCTTAAGTGTTCTTTATCATGAGCAAAGCCAGATACGATATTAATTTCTAATCTTTCATTTTGATTTAATTTTTTTATATATGGTATAAAGCCACATGGAATCTTATTTACCTTTACTTGTTCTTCTTTTAAAATACCATTTATTCCTTTTTTAGCAAAGCTAAGTGCTTTTATTTTTGATGAATCATAACCAAATATGAGGTCTTGATCAACGATTGGTTGAACTAATTTATTGTCAATTAGTCCAAAGAAGTAATTTCCTTCATGAACTTCTTTTACTTCGCTTGAATCTCCAGTTGAAGAGCGTAACGTATAAAAAGCAAAATTGTTTTCTAGTTCTTTAACATCCATCCAACTTGTTAATAGGTTAGACATTTCTTTAAAATTACCATTCGCTACTCCACTAGGTAATATCTCAGTTAACCCATCTAATACTTCCAGATTGATATCTTTATTAGAAATATTTGTTATGTTGACTTTTCTTACTAATCCTCCGATATTTTCACTTGGTAATCCAAAATATTTAATTTGAATTTTAATCCCAAGTTCTTTATTTTCTTCTTCAATTGTAAATGAATCTCTTTCAATAGCCATTCTATGGGTATATTCATTGGTAGGTAAAAAAGGTTCATAGTATTTACCATTTGCTTTTATAAATGTTCTAAATCCAATTGTGCTAACTGTTTCATACGCTTTATTGGCTGGTGAGAATTCCATAATAGGATGATTTTTATCCATTAACCCAAATCCACTGATTCCTTGCCCCCTATTAACGTAAAACGCCCAAAGAGGAATACCTGCTTTTCCAGCTATTCCTGGTAGAAAATTAGAGAAAGTTGATTTTTGTAAGTAATTTTCAATAATGAATTTGTTGTCTTTAAAGTAATAATTTTTCACTAGTTAATCCCTTTCTATAATTGTTGAAATACTTCTAGGTGATACTTCGATTATCTTTGAATTATCTGCTATATTTATTTTCACATTATATTTATTTTCTGTTTGATTTAAAATGATTATCACAACTTCATTTTCTGGTGTTAAAAATGAAACATGTTTTAACTCATCATTCTCCAAACTAGAGTATATTCTTTTTGAATTTGGTTTTACATATTTAGAAAAATGACCTATGTAGTAATAAGAACTATTAAAAATGATTTCTTTTTTGATTGTATCTGTAATGATTGGTGCGTCACAATAATTCCCAACATGATTTGGTCCACCTTGTTCATTCAAGGTTAAATTCCAGTCAAGATAACCTTCACAATAATTGTTGAAATCTCCAATCATATTTCTTGCATATCTTTCGCCTGTTGTGTGATCATTTAGATGAACACCACCTTCAATACATCCTTCAGTGAATAGAATGTGCTTATCTGGATGTAAATCATGTACTTTTGTTAAGTTTTCAAACGCTTCAGACACATACCAATGAACTCCAGTACCCCATACATGTTTTCTAGCTTCTTCAGATTTTAGAACTGTATCAGCTCTTTGCACGATTATATCGCGATTATGATCCCATATTAATATTTTTACTTCTGGATATTTTTCATGAAGAATTGGTCCTAAATAATCTTTAACGAAATCTCTTTCTTCTTCGGCAGTATAAACACATGAATCCCATACTTGAACAGCTGCTGGCTCATTTTGTACTGTAATATATTCAATCTCTAAATCATTGCTTTTAAAAGCCTCAATGAACTTAACATAATATCTAGCCCACGTTTCATAATATTCAGGCAATAGATATCCTCCGTTATTCATTTGGTTATTAGATTTCATCCATGCAGGTGGGCTCCATGGAGAAGCTAATAATTTTATTTTATGTCCTGCAATTCTTTCTGCGTCTATAATCATTGGAATCACATATTTCAATTCTCTTGAGATATCGAAAGTCTTTAACTCGATATCATTCTCTTTAACGTAAGTATAGTTTCCTAAAGAAAAATCACAACTGTGAATATGAACTCGTCCAATTGTGTAATTTAAACCCTCTACTTTATCGAAGTATGAAGTAAGTACTTTTTCTCTTTTTAAATCGCTTACATTGCTTAAAGTAAAAGCAGCCGACTCAGTAAAAGCACCTCCAAATCCGATGATTGTTTGGAAGGTAATATCTTTATTTACATGTAATTGGATTTGATAATTATCAATTTGCTCGTTTATAACATCATGTGGTTTTTTGCTATATTTAGAGGTTCTATAATGCAAGAACATATGAATACTTTTCTCCAATCTATAACGTTTTCGTTTCCTTCTAAAACGTTTTCGTAAATAGTATAGCATAGATGAAAACGTTTTACAACTATTTTGTTAAATTTTTTATAATTAATTATAAGCAACAAAAAAACCGCAAAATTCATGCGGTTTAAATTAACATATTCATGGTTTAAGAAAGTGCATCTTGAATTGCCAGGAGGATTACAATTGAACTATAAGTAGCTCCAGCAATTGTATCAACCTCCAATGACTGAGATGCCATCAC
Source organism: uncultured Candidatus Izemoplasmatales bacterium (assembly GCA_964655885.1). Lineage (GTDB taxonomy): Bacteria > Bacillota_I > Bacilli_A > Izemoplasmatales > Hujiaoplasmataceae > 4572-104. The sequence continues at coordinate 5,697 of CAZZPD010000062.1, forward strand.
AGAATTGATAATTACTTCAGCTGGATCTCCTTGACCATTATCATGTTTTAATATTACTATATTAACAATCTCATGATCAAAAACTTCTACTTCTACAATTACTGAAAGTGGTGTTTGACTATATTGGCCTGTATAGGTTCCATCTTCAACACTTAATAAATCAATATCATCTATTACAATATTTTCTAAACTTTCTAAGCCATCATTGATTTGGATATAAAAGTATACTCCTAAAGCTGTTAATAATACGATAATACAAAAAATAATTAATCCTATTTTTCTTGTTTTACTCATTAAAATCACCTCTAATTTGATAGTAATTGAGCTGCGTTTTCTTCATTGGTTTTATGAAGATTTCTGACCCAATACCGTTTTTTATATCTTGAGTATGCGAATAACATTTTTGGTAGTTCTTCTAACTGAATGATTAGGAATAAAATATTAGCAGGTAAACTGGTAAATCTTGAAAGTAATAAAGCTGTTGGAACTTGAACAACCCACATATATCCGCTGTCCATAATGAAAGTTGATTTTGTGTCTCCCCCAGCTCTTAAAGTGAAGTACATCGAGACATTAAAAGCTAGAACAGGTATTAAAAATGCATTCACTCTGATGTTAAATATAGCTATGTCTTTAGCTTGAGAAGATATGTCATAAATACCTAAAATGAAGTAACTTAATACAAACAGTAATACGCCCATAAATGCAGAAAACATCATGGATGAAAATATCAATTTTTTTGCATTGTCTTGCGCTTGTTTTAATTTATTTTCACCTAACGTATTTCCTACCATAACAGCTATTCCGGTGGATATACCTCCAAATGTAACAAATACAAGTTGGCTAATAGCCCCTGTAACACTGGCAGCTGCTAGTGCTGCGTCACCTCTAGTTGAATAAGCTTCGAAGAATACTGTTTGACCTGTACTCCATAATATTTCATTTAGCATTAATGGAATTGCCATAATAATGATTGATTTTAATACGATGTTATTAATCTTAAATATGTCTTTGATTTTAGAATTGAATGCTTCTCCTTTTCTAATTAGAAGTAAAACAAATAATCCAGATTCAATAAACCTAGATATCAGTGTCGCTATTGCAGCTCCAGTAATACCTAATTGAGGAAAACCTAAATAACCAAAGATTAATAGAAAATTAAGAATTGTATTAGTTAAAATAGCAATGATTGAAATTCTTAGTAAAGGTTTTGTAATTCCAATTTCTCTAAATGTAAAAGATATAGATACTGATATAGCCCAAGGAAACATACTCCATTTGATAATCTCTAAGTACTTCACTCCATTATTTATAGTAACTGATGTTTCCGTAAATAAAGAAATTAAAAATCTACCAAAAAAGCTTAATATAATGAATGAAATTAAAGCTAATACAATTGATACAATAACTTTAAATCTAAATGTTTGTTTTAGCTTATCAAAATCTTTCGCTCCAAAATATTGCGCTGAATATACTCCCGCTCCACCAAGCGCACCAAAAATAACCAAAATAACTACAAAATAAAGTTGATTTACTGATGAAACAGATCCAACAGCTGAATCTCCTAAAGATCCAACCATAATATTATCAACCAATTGTAGCGATGATGTTATTAATTGTTGCACTACAATTGGTAGTGAAACAGCTATTAATTTTTTATAAAATGATTTTGTTCCTATTAGACTTTTCATAATAATCCCTGCTTACTTAAATATTATATATTAAATATAAATATTTATAAAGAAAAAAGCAGAAATCTGCTTTTGTTCATATTTTAATTTTTTTATTTTCCCAATAGTTAGAGACTAAAGAAATATTCATTTTCTTATCTGTCAAAAAGTTAAAAAATGTCTTTTCTAAATCCGTGTCTATGA
>CAZZPD010000063.1:0-7529 GCA_964655885.1 uncultured Candidatus Izemoplasmatales bacterium
TTTTCTTTTTCAAAGACAGTTACTTTATATCCTTCAACTGCTAAATAGTAAGCACAACTTAATCCTGATGGACCTCCACCAATGATTGCGATGTTTTTATCTGTGTAATCATGTTTAATTTCAGGTATGTATCTTGTCTTGGCATTTAAGTCTTGTTCAGCGATGAATTTTTTAATATCATCAATCGCTACAGCTTCATCAATTTGGCAACGTGTACAAGCTGATTCGCATAATGCTGGACATACTCTACCACATACAGCTGGGAATGGATTATTCTTCTTAATTAGTTTTAATGCTTCAGTGTATTTACCTTCAGCTGCTAATTGGATATATCCTGGAATAGATATATGAGCAGGACATTCTGTTTTACAAGGAGCAGTACCTTGATCTAATGTTTCTTCACGATTAATTCTGTAATCAGGATTAAAGTGTTTAGCTTCGTCCCATTCTGTATCCCAAGCTTTATCTATATGAACAATTTTTTGTTCTTCAATTGTACCACTTAGTCTTTGCCCTAATCTAATAGCATTAGTTGGACAATACTCAACACATTCACCACAACCAACACATTTATCTGGGTCTACTTTAGCAGTGAAGTTAGATCTAACCATATCAGGATTGTTATACATTGTCGCTGCTCTTAAAGCATAACAAGAACATCCACAACAATTACAGATAGCATGTGTATGACCTTCACCTTCTGTATTAGGTATTTGATGCATTAATCCGTTTTCTTCAGCTCTTCTCATAATGTCTTTTGCTTCTGAAACACTGATTTCACGAGCTTTTCCAGTTCTGATGTATAATTCAGCTGCATCATCCAATTGAATACACATATCTTCTTTTAAATGTCCGCAACCTTGTCCCATTTCTTCACGACTTGTTCTACAAGAACAATCACTTACAGAAATAACTCTAGCATTCTCTAAGTATCTATTTACTTCTTCACTAGTAGCTACTCTACTAGTACCATCAAGACTAGAAGCAATAGGAATAACTCTCATTAATCCTTTACCCATTGGAATATTACCAAACCCAACAGGGTTTCTTAATAATCCATAATCATCAAATGCTTTTGCAATTTGAGGATATTTTCTAGTATTCTCTTTGTTATTAACAACCATTTCGAAAATACCAGGAACCCAAGTTTCATGCCAAAACTTAAATTCACCTTCTTTTTTATTGACAACAGCTACACCGGTTGTAGCTAGTTCCCAAAGCAGTTCATTCGTGCGATGTTTTGTTTTACCACATCTAGCAGCTATCTCTTCAACTGTTTGATGTACTCTAAATTCTAACTCTAACGCAACTTCAGCCATTTCTTCAGTGACAACTTTTTCTAATAACTTAAATCTTGGATCTTGGTCATCAACACCAGATTTAGATCCAACTTTAGTTTTAGAAACTTTATTAACAAATTCTAATAATTTTACTTGGTCCGTCATAGATTATATCCTCCTAAGTATTTTTAAAATTATTTATTTCATTTAATAGAAAATTACACCAATCATCCATACCTTCACCAGTAACGGCAGAAATAGGGAAGATTTTTATATCTGGATTTAACTTTCTTACTCTTTCTTCTAGTTTATTCATATCAAACTTAAAGAATCCCATCGAATCAATTTTACTAACTAGTAATACATCAACCTTACCAAACATCTTTGGATACTTTAATGGTTTATCATCACCTTCAGGAACTGAAAGAATCATTGTGCGCAAGTTTTGACCTAAGTCATAGCTTGCAGGACAGATTAGATTTCCTATGTTTTCAACAACAACAAAATCTAAATCCTTAGCAATAATATCATCTAACCCTAATTTAACAAGGACAGCATCTAAATGACACATACCACCTGAATGTAATTGATTCACCTTAACACCAGTAGTACTAATCGTATATGCATCTACATCACTATCAACATCCGCTTCAACAATTCCGATTTTTATTTTATCTTTAATTCTATTAATCGTATTCACAAGCATTGTTGTTTTACCACTACCAGGACTACTCATCAAATTCATCATATATGTTTTAGAATCTTCTAACGATTTTCTAATCTTAGCAGCTTCTAAATCATTGTTTGCATAAACCTTTTCTTTTATTTCTATAATTTTAATCTTTTCCATTTTAAGCTCCTTGTAACTCATAATTTTGAGCTGAATGCTTAATCACATAATCTTTATTTCTCAAATTAAAGAACCAATATCCTAAATAAGCAACATGTAATACACAGTTAACAATTCCCCAAACATTTAATACCCCAGCATTAAACCAGTTTGTAGAATCCATTAATGGAGTAAATATATCGTAACTTGATCGAATCAAGATATGTAACGCTAACGTATAAATTCGTCCCATTAACCATAAATCAGTTCTTTTCTTAGATAACATCCATATTTCAGGAATAATTAAAATACAAATACTTGATGCAATATAAGAAGTATTTTCAGCATAGACAAAGCAAGCATTCCAAGTTACATATAACAAACACCATGCAAGCGGTAAATCAGCAATTAATTCACCAAAATTTCTTTTTCCATCATTTTTTGCAATACGCCAATGTTTTGTTGGAAGTGGAATTGTAATACATAAAATAACTCCAGCAATTGCATTAAAATAATTACCTAATTCAAAATCAGTTTTAGTAGCTTCGGCTATATTTAACATAAGAACAACATACAATATCCATAAAGGCCATTTTTTCTTTAATGATGGTAAGAAATCTTTTTTACTACCATCATTAGCAATTCTTACAAATGATACAAAACAGATTGGAATTAAAACACTAATTGATTTAGCCCATCTAAACCAAGAATGTAAATTTAAAAACCATAAAGGAATTGTTAGTAACGCTAAGATAAAAAACCACTTATAAAATCCTTGTTTTTCTCTTGTAAATTCTAGGAATAAATAAAGCAATAACATATAAACACTCATTGACACAATAAAACTTAAAGCAGGCATCATAAATCTCCTTAAAATAATATATATTTAATACGCTTATATGATATAAATTTATAACCTTAAATACAATATCAAAAAACCACTTTCAATAGCAAGAAAGTCATATAAACTAATGTATGCACTTACATAATAGCAATAAAGTCATAAAATCATGATTTTCATGATATAATAAAAATGGTGATTATATGAAAAAATTTTGTAATGATGTATTTAAAGCTTTTAACCTACCTTTTGAAACCTATTTTACCGAGTGTGTCAACCATGAAAACATCATCCATGAAGAGATGGAAATCATTTGGGTTTTAAGAGGATATGCAGAAGTCAATTGTGAAGGAAAGAAATATATCTTAAAACCCAATACAGTCTTAATGGTTTATATGTATAAAAGACATTCAATTAAATCAACAGAAGGATCGATTATTGTATCCTATCGTTTAAAAAAAGAGTATTTATACAAAAACAAACTCTATTTTGAACGATTAGCATATCATGAAAAAGTCTTTACTTTTGAAGAACTATCTAGTAAATATCATCAAGTACCTTTAATGTTAGTAGAAATCATAAAATTATTGATTTCAGAAGAAAAGAGAGATATTGTTAGATATAAAATTATTGGATACTATAATATGTTTATATTTGAACTCTATACGATGCTGCTAAAGGAAAGATATCTTGACGTTAAAAAAATTAACTATGATGAATACTTAAATAGAATTCATACAATCATTGAGTATATCTACGCTCACTACCAAGAAAGTATTACCCTAGATGATTTAGGAGATGTACTAAATATATCAAGTTATAGACTCAGTCATTTCTTTAAAGAGGCTATTGGTATTTCATTTAAGAAATTCCTACAAAACTCTAGATTTGAACATGCTTTAATCTATTTGAATCAATCCAATTTATCTGTATTAGAGATAGCTAAAAAATGTGGGTTTTCAGATTATAAATATTTAAACAAAATGATGAAAGAAAGATTCAATATCACACCAAATCAATATCGTAAGAAATCAATTAATAATGCTATTGAATCTGATAATAAAGAAATAAACACGCTTTTTATTAACGAGTTAAAACAATGTATTAAAAGAATAGAAGAAAGTGATTTGTATCAACACCTATTTGGAATAACAAATAATCCAATAGTCAATGACGTATATTAAAAAAATATGATAAAATAAAATTGTAAAGGAAAGTGATATGATGTTAAAAGAAGTAGTTTTAAACAAGTTTAATAAAGTTCCTGATACTTTAATTATCTTAGGTTCAGGCATAAATGAATTTATTGACAACTTAGAAGGTTCAGTTAAGATATCATATAATCAGTTATTCAATTTTAAAACAGATGAATCCATAGGACATAAAGGAACACTTCATTTAGGGTACATAAATAAAAAACCATTACTAATTATGGAAGGCAGAAAACATTACTATGAAGATGTGTCTAATAAAGATATGCGCCTTATGATTCAATCATTCGCTAGCATAGGTGTAAAAAATATCATTATCACCAATGCTTGTGGTGCAATGAATGAATCATTTAAACCAGGAGATATTATGGTGATTAACGATCATATTAATATGATGGGGCTAAATCCATTAGTTGGTGATAATAATAATGCGCTAGGACCTAGGTTTGTTGATATGAGTGAACCATATGATATTGAGTTCAGAGAAATGATATTTGAAGTAGCTAAAGAAAATAATATCTTATTAAGACAAGGAGTCTATGTTAGTTATATTGGCCCAAGCTATGAAACCAAAGCTGAAATCAGAGCTTTTAGAATGCTTGGAGGAGATGTTGTTGGAATGAGCACAGTACCAGAAGTGATTATCGCTAGACACGCATCAATGCGAGTATTGGGGTTATCACTAATAACAAATATGTCTACAGGCATAACTAAAAACAAGTTAAGCCACCAAGAAGTATTAGAAATTGGGAAACAATCAGTCAATAAACTATCTAAACTCATACTAGGATTTTTAGAGAGGATATAACAATGTTTGAAAATTTAGAATCAGAAAGATTAAAATATCGAAAATTTAAAGTTGAAGATGAGCCATTTATAGTGGAGCTTATGACAGATGATAGAGTCTGTAAGTTTTTTCCAGGTAAAAAAGGGTATTCTCTAGATACTTGTCAAAAGATTTTAAACTATTATATAAAATCTTTTGATTATCAAAACAAACAAAGAGTATATCTAGTAAGTACAAAAGAAGAAGAACCAATAGGCTATGTTGGAATTCAAATTGTAAAAGAATTTGATAAATATGAAATCTTCTATGCATTTAAACCTAATTATTGGGGTTTCGGATATGCAACAGAAAGTGCTTTAAGAATGATTGAACTAGCACAAAAAACAGATATTAAGGAACTAATAGCTTTAGCTGACATTGATAATGAACCAAGTCAAAAAGTTTTAGAAAAAATCGGTTATATAAAAGAGAAACAAATATTCTTATGGGATTTAGACTTATATTTCTATACGATGAAGATTTAAATCAACAAAATTATAGTTTAAATTAACTAGATTTTTTAAGTTTCACGAAATAATGAAAAGCAAAATCACTAACAAAAAATTACAAAATTTGTATTTTTGATAAAATACACATGACAATAAATAACAAAAACCCCTAGAAATAGCGGTTTTACTGTTGTTATAAATACATGTTAATAAAATAAACGATGATAAAATAAATATATTAATATGTAGATTTATAGTAATACTAAATTTATTAACTTTTTTATGTTTTCTCTTTTTAAATAAATTTATAGTAATATTAAATTTATAATAGACCCATATATAGGTGTAAAGTGCTGTTTTTATTTTTTGGATTCTAAAAAAAGCCAAAAAATGTAAAAAAAGTAGATAAAAAAAATTGAATTTTTAAAAAATATTAAGACTAAAAAATGCATTCTTTAATCCAATAAACCTTTTAATCACTTTTTTTCATAGAAAATATTAGAAGATTATAAATAGATAAATACTCCCATATTAAGACGTTTTTACGCTGATTTCTTTTTGATTATTTACTTAGATTAAATGTTAAAATGTTTAAAAAGCAAATCACTCTATTTTTACTAAGTTATTGACATAATACATAAATGATTTCTTTATTAATTTTTTATATGGTTTTTACTCCTTTTAACTATTTTTATAAAATAATAGAAAATAGCTTAAAATAGACCTCGAAGTCTAATTTAATATAAAAATTAGGATATATTTGATAAGAAATTTATTTTTCTAACTTAACTATAATATTTAAGAGAAGTATATAATTATCAAATAAAATACATAAATTTCTTAGTTAATATAGATTTTTAACAAGACAATATTTAAAATATGTAAATAAAAGAGAATAATTTTAATAGTCTTTTTTTATGTGAAAATATAACATAAAAATTATTTGCAAAATTAGTCAAAAATGTTATAATATCTCTGTAAGCGTTTTCTATAAATTAGAGGCGCAATAATTTTAGACAAATATCTCGTATTTGATTATAGAAAAGGGGAATATAATCACTTTTTAATTAGAAAAAAAAGTGTTTTTATTATGGCTGTTATGAAGAATATTACATTTTTAACAGGGTATTATGGCTCTGGTAAAAGCGAAATAGCTGTGAATTTAGCTATTCAGAAACAACTTGATATCGTTGTCGATTTAGACATAATAAATCCCTACTTCAGAAGTCGTGAAATGGAAGAAGAATTAAATAAGTATCATATTCGTTCAATTTCTAGTGATATGAAGCAAAAAATGAACTTAGATATGCCGTATATATCTAGCAAAATTTTCATGCCTTTCCATGATAAATCGTTAAAAGCAATCTATGATTTAGGTGGAAATGATCAAGGGGCAAAACTATTAAGACAATTTGATGATTATCGAGATAGAGACGTTGACTTGTTTTTAGTGGTTAATATTTATAGATATGAAACAAGTTCAGCTGATTTAATTATGAAACTCATTAATAAGATTGAAGGGATGGGTGGATTTAAAGTTACTGGATTAATCAATAATAGTAACTTGTTAAGAGAAACTACAATCGAAGAAATCCAAAATGGTGAAGAAATTTTAAAAGAAGTAAATAAAAGAACAAAACTACCAATTGTTTATACAACCTATTGGGAAGATGTAAAAGTAAAAGAAAATTTAATGTTTTTAGGTGAAACATTAAAGTTAAAATTATATTTTAGAAAGAAATGGTTATAGGAGGAGAAATATGCCAAAAGGTAAAGTAACATTTGATTACGAAAGATGTAAAGGCTGTGTATTATGTGTTGAGTATTGTCCACAAAAGATTTTATATCAAGACATGGAAACACTTAATAAAAAAGGCTATAACATCATTAAAGTAAGTGACCCAGACAAATGTATAGGCTGTGCATTCTGTGCAATGATGTGTCCTGATTCAGTTATTAAAGTGGAGGTAGATAAATAATGGCTAAAATTTTAATGAAAGGGAACGAAGCGATAGCACTAGCTGCTATTAAAGGTGGAGTTGATGCTTTTTATGGTTATCCAATTACACCACAAAATGAAGTTCCAGAATATT
>CAZZPD010000064.1:0-4076 GCA_964655885.1 uncultured Candidatus Izemoplasmatales bacterium
GAACTCCCGTAGACGGTTTTGGAGACCGCTGCATAACCATTTTGCTACGCCCCTAAAAATTGAGTCAATTAATATTATTATATATATAACCAAAATAGTCAAGAATTATTTTTTATTTTGAGGATGAAGTTTGTTGCTTCACCCTCTTTTTTTTACTTCAATTCTTTTTTTAATTAATTTGCTTCTGATAAATTCTTCTCTTTCTCTTTCTTCTAAACTTTCACTAATAAACTTAATTTTTTGTTCATAATCGGGAATAACAATGTTTTTTAAAGCATTCGCTCTTTTTCTTGCTTTTCTAATCGCGTTAGCTAGTTTATATAAAGAATTATCTATCTCAGCTAATAAGATTGTTAAGTCTCTAACTTTTTGAAAGTTTTTATAAGCATAATCAAATTTAGTATTGGTGCTTGATATACCATATTTAATTTTGACTTCTTCTTTTTGATATAAGACTTTTGGTATTTCAACCCCCATTACTGATCGATACGTAATATCTAATCCATTATCTAAAGGAATGGCTTTTGTTATATCGTTAACAACCCCTAAAGTTATGTTTGCTTCTTGTAAAGCAAAATAAGCTTTTTTATATGTGCTATTAATTTCATCTCTTAAATCTTTTACATTACTAATTAAAGCCATCATTTCACGGATAAGAATATTTCTTTTTCTATCCATTAAATCATAGCCTAATCTAGCTAATCTAATCGATTTATTTAAACCAAGTAAATTCCCTTTTGTAGGAAAAACATATTTATCAGGCATATTACATCGCCTCTTTATTGTTTAGTTCTCTGATTAATATTTTATTAGAAACATTAAAGCGTTTTAACGCTTGTTCCTGGTTGTAATGTTCTTCTAGTGTTTTCTCATCAATTCTATCTAATTCAGTTTTAGGTAGAATTGATAATAAATCCCAACCTAAATCCAAAGTAAGTTCGATACTTCTATTTGCGTTCATTCCTTGTGCTAAGAAGAATTTTTCGAATAATTCTCCGAATTGCATATATTTTTTATCAACTTGACCTAATTCATCTTCACCAATAACAGAAGCTAAGCTTCTAGCATCCATCACTCTAGCGTATGAAGCGTATAATTGATTCATCATATCTTGATGATCAATTCTAGTGAACCCTTCACCAATACCATCTTTCATTAGTCTTGATAATGAAGGCAAAACGCCAACAGGTGGATAAATACCTTTTTGGTGTAATTCTCTACTTAAAACAATTTGTCCTTCAGTAATATAACCTGTTAAGTCAGGAATTGGATGTGTGATATCATCATTAGGCATGGTTAAAATCGGAATTTGAGTAACTGAGCCTTTAGCGTTATGAACAATTCCTGCTCTCTCATATAACGAAGCCAATTCTGAATATAAATATCCAGGATATCCTTTTCTACCTGGAATTTCACCCTTACTAGAAGAAAACTCTCTTAATGCTTCGCAATATGAAGTCATATCAGTCATGATAACTAAGATATGCATATTATGTTTATATGCTAAATATTCAGCTGTTGTCAAAGCGCATCTAGGTGTGATTAATCTTTCAATAATAGGGTCGTTAGATAGATTTAAGAACATAACAACTTTCTCTAAAACTCCGGCTTCTTCAAAAGATCTTTTAAAGTAATCAGCCACATCATTTTTAACGCCCATAGCTGCAAAAACAACGCCAAAACTTCTACCTTTAGTTTCCGCTATCTGTGCTTGTTTAACAATTTGAACTGCTAATTCATTGTGAGGCATACCAGCCCCAGAAAAGATTGGTAGTTTTTGACCTCTAATCAATGTTGTTAACCCATCAATACTTGATATTCCAGTTTTAATATAGTTTTTAGGATATTTTCTAGAAACTGGATTAAGAGGCAAGCCATTAATGTCTAGTTCTTCTTCTACATAAATTGGTCCTAACCCATCAATTGGTTTTCCAATACCATTAAACATTCTTCCAAGAATTTCTTCTGATAACCCTAAACGCATTGAATGACCCAAGAATTTAGTTGTCGTGTTTTTAAGAGATAATCCTTTAGTTCCTTCAAACACTAAAACAGCTGCTAGGTTACCTACTATACCAACAACTCTACCATGTCTTATTTCACCATTATTAAGTTTTATTTCCACCACTTCTTCAAACCCGATATCTTGTACATTATCTATAAAGATTAGTGGTCCATTGATCTCTTTCAATCCTATGTATTGAAGATCCATCATAATTCTCCTTACTTAATAGAGTTTAGTGCGTCATCAATTAGTTTAAAGTAATCATCAAATATTTGAAGGTTATTATTTGGTACATCATATTTAATTTTGATTACTTTTTCAAATATTTTAGTATTAACTAATAAACTAAATGCTTTTCCTTCTTTAATAATATTTTTAGCTCTTCTATTTAGATATAAAATCGTTTCCATCATTTTTAATTGTTTGGCTAATGGTACATATGTATCTTCTTTATGAAAAGCATTTTGTTGGAGATAACCAACTCTAATTACTCTACATATTTCTAATACTAATTTTTGATCATCTGGTAAAACATCTTTACCGATTAACTTAACTATTTCCATTAGTTTGTTTTCTTCTGCTAATAAACTGATGAATTGTTGGCGATATAAAAAGAAATTAACCCCAACATTCTTATTAAACCATTTTGATAATTCATTGATATATTCAGAATAACTAATATTCCAGTTAATAGCTGAATAATGTCTTGTGTATGCTAGTTCTTTATCTAGAGCCCAAAAACATCTAACAAATCTTTTTGTGTTTTGAGTTACTGGCTCAGAAAAATCTGATCCTTGTGGAGAGATAGCTCCGACAATTGACACTGATCCAAATGACTTATTAAAGTTTTCGACATACCCAGCTCTTTCATAGAATTCAGATAATCTACTAGGTAAATATGCTGGGAACCCTTCTTCAGCTGGCATCTCTTCTAGTCTACCGCTGATTTCTCTTAGTGCTTCAGCCCATCTTGATGTTGAATCTGCCATTACAGCCACATGGTATCCCATATCTCTATAATATTCAGCTAACGTGATACCTGTGTATATACTAGCTTCCCTAGCTGCTACAGGCATGTTAGATGTATTAGCGATTAATATCGTTCTATCAATTAAAGGTTTATTTGATTTTGGGTCAATTAACTCTTTAAATTCTTCAAGTGTTTGTGTCATTTCGTTTCCACGTTCACCACAACCGATATAAACAATAATATCAGCGTCACACCATTTAGCAAATTGATGTTGCATCATTGTTTTGCCAGTTCCAAATCCTCCTGGTACAGCGGCTGTTCCGCCTTTAGCAATCGGAAATAAGGTATCGATAACTCTTTGTCCGCTAATTAAAGGTTCTGATAATGTTAATCTTCTTTTAAATTGTCTCGCGGTTTTTATTGGCCATCTTTGAATCATGGTTAATTGATGTGTTTGACCTAATTTATCTTCTAGTTCTAATAAAACATCATTTATTTTATATTTTCCAGATTTACTTATTTTCTTTATTTCACCTTTTAATCCGTAAGGAACCATCAATTTATGAGTGATTAATTCAGTTTCAGGAACATCAGCAAAAATATCACCTTGTGATATTGTTTCTCCAACTTTTCTAATAATATTGACTTGCCATTCTTTTTTAGAATCTAACGTTTCAATACTACTTCCTGGAACTATGAAATTTCCATCTCTTTCTTTGATTTTGTTTAATGGTCTTTGGATTCCATCAAAGATATTACCCATTAATCCTGGACCTAAATCTAATGAAATAGGTTCTCCAGTATTAATCACCTCTTCTCCTGGTTTTAATCCAGCAGTAGATTCATAGACTTGGATGACAGTAAAATCGTTGCTTACTGAGATTACTTCACCAAGAAGTTTTTTCTTACCGACATATACCATCTCTAATATTTTAAAGTCAGTAGCGTTTTTTACTTTGATTACAGGACCATTAATTGAGTGAATTAAATTCATTTATTTACCTCAAATTATTCTTTAATTACAAATTTCATTTTTTGATTAAACATATTTCTTTTTTCTTCAAGTTTAGCATCTAATGTTTGGTCAGATAAAATACCTTT
>CAZZPD010000064.1:4176-7520 GCA_964655885.1 uncultured Candidatus Izemoplasmatales bacterium
ATTTCTTTTTCAAAATATCGAGTTACATCAGTTTCAAAATACGGCATCTAATCACCTCTTAATTTGACGCCAATAGCATCACTTACGTAGTTATCAATGGATTTTCCTACTTCTGTTGATCCATGTCTGTCAGGAATTTCTAAAATGATTGGTTTCTTTAATTTAAGTTTTAATTCTGAAATAATATCTGGGCATAGTTCTACTAATTTTGTTGTGATTAGTAAAATTGCATATGCTTCATTATTAACTGCTTTATCTAATTCTTCAATAACTTGTTTTCGCTCATGAACAACAACACCTTCTATTCCTACAAGGCGCATACCCATCAAAGTATCAGTATTGTCAGTTAATAAAAAGAATTTCATATTACCCCTTCTTAAAGACTGTTGATAATTAAAATTGAAATTAACAAACCGTAAATAGCTACACCTTCACCAAGTGCAACAAAGATTAATGATTTACCAAAGTTCTTTTCGTTTTCTGAAAAAGCTCCAATAGCAGCTGGTGCAGCAGCAGCAACGGCAATCCCCGCTCCAAGCGAAGACATTCCTGTAGCTAAAGCAGCTCCTAAGAACCCAAGTCCTTGAGCAATTGAACCAATGAATACGCCAGTATCGACATCTCCTTCAGCCGCAAACACTTTAACGCCAACTAATTGCCATACAAATACTAAAGCAACTAAAGCAAAGAATAAAGATATGTGTGTATACAATCTTGATTTAGCTGTTTTTTTGCTTACACCACCTTTGAATACTTTAATTAAAGGTAATGTAATTAAAACTACAAAAACTAATGGTAATAAAACTTCTAAAATAGACATAACGTAATCCTCCTATTATTCGAATGTTTTGAAAGGAATTCCATTCCCTTCAAAATATCTTGAAAACATTTCATAAAATTCTAATCTTAAGACTTGAATACCAACAATCAATCCTTCAAGTCCCATTACAAATAAGTTACCAATGACAAACACAAGACTCTGTCCAATTAAATTTCCAGACATATCCATTAAGGTATATACAACCAACATCATTCCTGCATGTGATAACACAAATCCACCAACACGCAAGAAACTCATTGTGTTTGTAATATAAGATAAGATAACTTCAAACAGTTCAAAGAAAGCCTCAATGATAAATCCACCTATTTTCTCTGGGAACATCTTTTTGCCGTTAATTAATCGATCTAAAGGATGCTTAAAGACAATTAATAATAATGGTATCACGATGAGTAATACTATTGTAAATGGATTAACTATATCAAATGAACCTGTTATACTTCCCACCACCATTAATATTATAAATAGATAGAATAACATTCCTGCCAATCCATTGTGCGAGAAGAATAATTCAGCATATTTTTTCTTTCTAAATGAAGTAATCATATTTAAAAGCATTGAACAAACGATCAATACAGACCCTAATCCAACGGTGGCTATTAGTAATGTCATAGTAAAATCGGGGTCCATCACATGAATTGGCTTACCACCTAAACCAAATACATTTGTGAAAATTGGCGTCAGTATTTCTTCGTTACCAAAGAACGATCCGTATAGGAACCCAAAAAACGCAGATACTAATCCAATCCTAATCGCTACGGCTGCAATATCTTTCTTTGTCTTTTTATAAATAATCCACCCAAACAAAGCTAGTAGCAACCCTTGCCCTAAATCACCAAACATCATACCAAAAAGTATTGAATATGTTATTGCTAAAATTGGTGTTGGATCAATATCAAAATATCCAGGTAACCCATACATATGTACAAATGATCCAAATGGTTTCGAAAACCATGAATTCTTCAGTTTTGTTGGCGGTTTTATTCTTTTATCAGCATCAGGAGGCATGATTTCTACATCGGTATTTTCTAAGATATCAAATATCTCTTCAATGTGTTTAGCATTCTTAGATTCTATATATCCAGTTATGTTAAATTTATCTCCTAAACCAACAACATATTTTCTCGCATCAAACATTTTGTTTAAAAATATTAATTGGCCTTTTACAAGCGAAAGATGTTCTATGTTTTCATTTAATGTTTTATCAATTTCTGTTTGAATCTCACTTAAACTATCTGTAGCCACTTTGATTTCCATTGATAATGAAACTTGAGCGCTCTCAGGAGTACCGTGAACAAAATCTGGAATATGGATTCTTTCAAAGAATAAAGATGAGAAGATATTATCAATTTCTCTTTCATATTTGTTTGTAGCTAGGTACATACACCAACAATAATTCTTTTCTTCATGGAAAGACTTAAATATAAATGGCTTATTTTCGTAATATTTTAATCTTTCAACACTATCTAAAGGCATTCTTCCTACTCTAGCGCTTACATACTCAACAGAAAACAAATCATCTAAAGAAATATCTAAGTTTTCAATGTTTTTGATTTGTGTTAATGCATCTTCATATTTTTTAATTAATATTTCTGTTTCTTTTCTGTGCTGAGTAAGTTTTTGAAGTTTTTCATGAGTTGTAAAAACATAATCACTCATTTTATCTAAAGAATAATTTAAAGTGCTTATTTCAATCGCTGGTATTTCAAAATTATTCTCTTTTTCTAAATCTTTAATTTCTTTATATATTCGATTACATGGATTACTTGACTCAAATGTTGTTAATCCATGTACTTGATCTACAAATTGATTAGCTTCAACTGGATGAACCCACTCTAAATTAACGAATCTTTCTAAGATTAAATCTAGATCCGTTTTATTTGATGTTATTCTAAATAATTTCAATTTAGATATTGCCATGTTAATCCTCTCAATATATAAGCATTTTTTTTATGTCATCTTTATCTATATCGTAGCGAATACCTTCAACTATATTAAAGATATTCGTTTGTTCTATTCTATTTAAAATCAAAAATACAGAGTAAACAATTGGTGGGTATTTTGAAAAATACATATATCTTCTAGCTAAATTATATCTGATTTTTTCAGCTTGATATTCAATATAGATATAATCATCGTTATCTTTAAATTCTGAGAATTTTGATTTAGATAAAACTTTTAAAATATCATTAGGGTCTTCTAAATTAATTAATTCCTTTAATTTATTTTCGCTCATTCTAATGTTTTTAGTTAGAATTGAACGTAAGACTTCATTTTCGCTTGCGTTATAGAATTTTCTTAAACGATATATCTTTATAATATTATCAATTTCTACACTTGACTGATAAATATCCATTAACCTTTTTCTTAATTTACCTTTATAATATTTGTTAATTCGCTCAATTGCTATATCATGATATTTTACATAAATATTGTGTTCAATGTCTGAATATCTAATTTCTGAAGGATCGGCTGTATAATAAGGCGCAACAAGTTCGTGATATCT
>CAZZPD010000065.1:0-7384 GCA_964655885.1 uncultured Candidatus Izemoplasmatales bacterium
TTAAGTTACTAGGAACCTCTTCATATCTAACAAATTCTCTTGAGAATGTACCAGATCCTTGAGTCATAGCTTTTAAGTCAATTGTGTATTTAGAAATTTCTTGTTCAGGTGCTTCAGCAACAACTTTTTGATAACCTTCTAAAGCTGGTTCCATACCTAAAACTCTACCTCTACGTTTATTCATATCTCCAAGAACGTCTCCAAGATATTCGTCTTTAATAGTTACTTCAACTTTATAAATTGGTTCTAAAATTGTTGGTTTAGCTGTTTTGCAAGCTTCTTTAAATGCAATTGAAGCTGCCATTTTGAATGCTAATTCATTAGAGTCTACTGCATGATATTTACCATCAGTAAGTACACCTCTAACACCGATAACTGGGAATCCAGCTAATACACCGTGTTCTAAAGTTTCTTGTAACCCTTTATCTACAGCAGGGAAGTATCCTTTAGGTACTGCTCCACCAAATACTTCTTCAGCGAATTCATATCCACCATCTTTTAGTGGTTCAAATCGCATAACAACAACACCATAATATCCAGACCCACCTGATTGTTTGATGTATCTACCAGTTGCTTCTGCTTGAGCTTTAATTGTTTCACGATACACGATTCTTTGTTCTTCAGTTTGAAGTGCTACTTTAAACATGTTTTTCATCTTATCGATAATATAACCGATATGAATCATACCTTGCCCACCAATTAGCAATTGTGAGGTTTCTTTATTTCTTTTAACTTCAATTGTATTATCTTCTAATTGCAATTTAGCTAATGCATTAGATAATTTATCTTCATCTTTTTTGTTTTCAGCATGAACAGCCACATACATTGTTGGAGTAGGTGTAACAACTTGTGGATATACAACAATATTTTTCTTTTCAGAAAGTGTTGTTCCTGTTTTAACGTTGTTAACTTTAGCCATCGCTACGATATCACCAGCGTGACCAACTTCTAACGGAATTTGAGTTTTTCCTAATAATGTAAATACAGGAGCAGCTCTTTCAGTGTTTTCAGAATTTGAAACATAAACATCTTGATCTTTCACTAAAGTTCCTGATTTGATTTGCATAATGTTAATTGTACCAATGAATGGGTCAATCATTGTTTTAAATACAAATGCACTGAATGGTTCTTCTTCTGAATAATTTCTTACAACTTCAGTTTCTCCATCCATACCTTTAACTGGTTGGCCTTCAGAAACGGTTGGTAAGTATCTTTTAATCATGTGAAGTAATGTTAAAGCACCAATGTCTCTAGTTGCTGAACCAACCATTACTGGTACAGCTTCTAAAGTCTTAACACTTTTATGTAATCCATCATGGATTTCATCCATTGTTAATTCTTCACCTTCAAAATACTTTTCTAATAATTCTTCGTCGCTTCCAGCTACTGTTTCTATTAATTGTTCGCGTAGTGACAATACTTTATCCATTTTATCTTCGAATATTTCACCATCAATACATTTGTCTCCATCATAAATTCTAGCTTTAAGTTCAACGATATCGGCGAAGCCATTAAATCCTTCGCTTTTCCCTAATGGTAAGCAGAAAGGTACTGCTTCTTTACCTAGTTTAGTTCTGATTTCATCTAAAACTTCATCAAATTTAACATTTTCTTTATCCATTTTGTTGATAAAGATAAGTGATGGCAAATTATGTTTTTTGATTTCTAACCACATTCTCTCAGTTCCAACTTGAACACCACTTGATGCGTCAATTACTAAAATGGCAGCTGTTGAAACAGACATAACATGATTGATATCACCAATCATTTCATCTGCACCTGGAGCATCTAAAATGTTAATTTTGATGTCCTTAAACTCAACGGGTACTAGTCCTGATGATAAAGAACTTTGTTTGTTGTGTTCTTCTGGTGTAAAATCAGAAATAGTATTTTTCTTCTCTACAGATCCCTTTTTGTCTATTTGTCCCGATATAAAAGCAAGCGATTCAGCTAATGATGTTTTCCCACTACCTAAGTGCCCTAATAGAACTACGTTTTTTATAGCATTTGCTTTGTATTCATTCATATTAAATTAATATCTCCTCTCATAAAACGCTTTCAGTCTTATATATTATATCATAATACGAAAAAAAATAAAGATTTTTAAATCTGATTTTTAAGTGAGAATTTACACAAAAGAAAAAACAAAACATTTTTCAATGTCTTGTTTAATTACTGAATAAAAAATTACTGATACATTTCTGGTAAATTCTCTTTTTGATGCACTAACATCTCTTCGATTTTTTCAAACATGTTTCTCTTCTTCATTGGCATGCAATCATCGCAAAAATTAGGTTTATCACAATAAGCACAATAGACACTTGTCATGTCTTTATACTCGTTAATAATCGCTATTGTTGCATCAATTGTTTCAATTTCATCGTCTCGTCTGAAGTAATAATAAGCTTCTAAAACACTATCGACTACTTTGTCTTGCAATTCAGATTCTCCTTTAAATTCTTTGATCAGGGTAGAAGTTTTCATAAACGCTCCTTATTAAATTAAATATTTGTGAATATTATACTTAAAAAAAGCATCAAAATAAATAGGTTATAAGATTTTTATTTATTTTCTTTTATAATGAAGTCCATTACTTTTGCCGGAATATTGTCTCCTATGTAACTACACTTTACTAAAAGCATTAAAAATAATCCTTTTCTTTTTACATCGCTTAGTCCTTCATAGTTTCCTTGGCCTTTGGCTATAACGATATCTGATGTATTAAAGACTTCTTTAAATTCATTCGATGATTTACTTAAAATTGTCCCTGGAAACATCGTTCCTGATGATATTATTTTAGCAACTTCATCCATCTTAACTTGATTAGCATCCTCTATTGTAACATCATTAATTATAGGAGCTCCTCTTACACCAAAATATATATCAATATTAGGGTATAATTCCTTGATTATTTCTATAAATATTTTGTCTAAAACTATCTCTCCACAATTGTCTCCAATATATAATAATTGATTACAATTTTTTAACTGAGTAATCAACTCTTTTCTGTTATCGATAACAAAGTCAATTTCGTTAATTTTCTCTATCATTTCAAATACGGTTTTATGATCAAATTTATGTCTAGCAGCAAAATCAATAACATTACCAATAACCGCTATTTTTAGAGCTGTATCAAATTTATCATCGCTAGTTAAAACAACACTTTTCATGTCTTGAAACACATCTAATAATGCTTGATTATAATACTCCTTAATTTCTTTATATGGATTCTTATTGTTAGCAATTTCAGTAGTAATTTTCCAAGTAATACTGCCCATAATTTCGGGGTTAGATTTTTCAAAAGAAACCTCACTTAATTCCTTAAATATTTTCTTTATAATTACCTCTTGTTTTTCTTTACTTATATTTAGTAATTTTGATAATTTAATTACTTGTTTTATATTGCATTCCATGCACATTAAACTTGTTTTCATTGTACCACTCTCCGTTATATGATTATATCATTTTTAAAATTAAAAAACACTATAAATTTATAGTGTTCTTAATCTAAAATATTTATTGTTTTTTCTTTTCTGTAAGTATACCTATAAGCATAATAACTGCTGATATAAAGATAAGATAACCAGCAATTTCTTGTATTAAAGTATTAACTATACATTTACCCAGTAAAAATAACCATATCGTTACACCCAACATCAAAAACCCAGTCATTAAAGTAGATAATTTAAACTTCTCTCCATCTTTTACTTTAATATTTATTCTTCCCCAAGCAAACCATATCACTAATAAAACACTAGATATGATAAATATAATCAGATTATTTTTTAAAGCAAAAAATATTACTCCAAATATGAATATTAGAATAGAAAAATCCCATATTTTACTTATTATTTTTTTAAATTCTTGCATTGTAATTCTCCTTTATAATTCTAGTTTACCTAAACAATATGATCCTTCAATTTCTATAGTGATTTCACTAACATTTATTGCGTTATTATTCTCAATTAATAATCTTCTTAATTCAGCTCTTTTATAAAATGATTGTGCAGTAGCAATTGATGAACCATCACCAGCAATCCATAAAGAAGGTAAGATATAATATGCTTCTCTAATCTCTAAATCAAAACTAGGACGATATTCAGTAATTATATCCGTTTCAATTTCCAATAAAACACCTGAAATAATTGATCCTTCAGCTGGATAATAAGCAGAATCTGATTCCATAAATATTATATAGTATTTTCCATCATCAATCAAAACTTCTTCATACAATGACAAACCTTCTACATTAATGCCGTTTTGATCTAACAAATCATAAAACAATTCGTTTTCATTTTCCATTTTATCTTTATTTATTTCAACCCTTATATCATACGTTAGAAAAGAACCCCCAATTATCAATCCTATGATTATAAAAGGTGATAAAATTATTAATATTTTCTTAAATACTTTCATTTTTTTACTCCCATATAAATTTCATTGCTTAATTTTAATATTTCTATTATTACGAATTACATCTTCAATAACATATACTAAAACTAATAAAGATCCAGTGATAAAAAACAATCCTTCCCTCCAATTATTAGATATTTTTATATATTTTCCATCAATTTGAATGATTGAATCAAAATATTGCTGGAGCGCTTCATCTTCTAATGCTTCTGTTTCATAATCGACATTGATTATATATTCAAGTCTATCGTTATATTCGGTATCAGAAATAACTTCAAATTTATCTTGAAAAAATACTAAAAAAGATATTGCTACAAGAAATAATGATATAAATATTTTTAAATAATTCATAATTTTGCCTCCCTTTGAATCAATTAATCTAGCATGTCTTCTAAACTAGATATATTTAATGTATCATAAACTGCTTCTAATCTGGAATTGTAAGGAAAAGGAATTTGCTGAAATTCAATAGCTGTACCATCTTGATAAATATAATAAGTAAGTGTTAATTCATCTTCTTTAAAAACACTAACTTTGTATTTATATTCTCCTTCAGCTGTTACAGTACCATTATACATAAACTCTTTTTCTTCAAATAAGTTTATAAAAGATTCTAGCAAATCACCTTCTAAAACCCACTGTTCTATTGGGGTTCTATCATACTCTGAAATATACAAAAAATCCTCTTTGTTAACTTGAATTTTATCTGATTCTAGTATACATTTTACTATCTGTTTCTCTACTATATAATAATATGGATTATCACTTTCAATAACATCTTCAAGAGTTATTAAATTTAATTTGATTGCATTATAAATACTAATATAAACAAACCCTATTTTTATATAATTTTTTTGATTACTTCCATTGTGAGTATACTCTAAAACTACAATATCACTGTCTTCATAAAGAATGTTTACATAATCACTAGGATAAATCCTACTTGCCCCAATATGCAAGTTATACTTGGAGATCATATAATCCGTTTTAGCTATATCATATCTGATTTCATTTATTACAATATATGTTGTTGTAAGTATTGTTATTAAAGATATCATAAATAAAATTATTCTTTTTATAATTCTATTTCTCATAGTAACCTCCAAAATAACTATATTATAAACTAACTTGATTTTATGACAAACAAGTAATTCTTATCAATTTAATCAAATGGTAAGATTTTACCATAAATTATGAAAGATTCTTCTGGATAAACCGATATATTAAGTGGTTGTGTTAATTCTAAATCAGAATACCAACCGACAAATTCACCATCAATATCTCCTGGAGTATAGTGTGTATAAGGTGTTCCAGAAATATTAATTGTTATAAAAAGAATTGTTCCATCGGGTTCTTGATATGTTACCATTATCTGCGTTCTGGATGAACCCCATTCAACTTCAACCGAACTACCAAAACAGGTTTCATCCCACGAAGAAGGCTTACTGCTAACTCTAGCATAAATATTAGTTGTACCTTGAGAATATTTACTAAATGCAGATTCACCGATAGTAGTAACAGACGCGGGTATTATTATAAAATCTAAATTAGTATGAGCAAATGCTCCTTTTCCAATAGTAGTTAGATGATCTTCTGACCCAAAAATAATATATTTTAGTCTATTACTATCTAAAAATGCGTAATCGCCTATCACTTCAATAGATGCAGGTAATTCAACTGTAATTAATTCTGGCGCCATAGCAAATGCGTATTCACCTATACATTCTAACTCGCTATTAGATTCAAAGCCAATGTAAGAAATTGATTGAGAATCAGTAAAAAGAAAATCTTCTAATTCTATAACGCTACTAGGAATAATTATGCGTTGTAAAGAACTTACACGATTAAAAGCGCCATGTCGTATGAGCTTAATTGTATTTGGTATACTAATATTTTCAATCGTATCATTTTTTTCAAAAGCAAGGATTTCAATACTTGTGATTGGAATATCATTATATGATTCCGGAATCACTAAATTTGGATTGGTTCCAACATATCCTTCAACACCGTATTCACCATTATCTTTAAGCAATAGTCTAAGTCCATCTTCTGTTTGTAAAATATCTCCGTTCCATTTAGCGTATAATAATACGCTATCACTTGGCATTTTATCGAAAACAAATTCTTCATTAAAATCTCTGTCTATGTACCAACCTCCAAATGTATAATGTTCTCTTGTAGGTGTCTCTGGTTCACTAACAGATGCACCTGGAAGTTTTATTATTGACTCAACAGATGTACCAAAATTAGAATCAAAATCAATTGATTTATATAAATCTAGTTTTCCTAGCAAACCACAACTTGTAAGCAAAAAAGCATATATTGCAATAACAGCAATTCTAATAGCCCTTTTCATAATATGTTTTCTCCTTTAAAAGTTCATTATATGAATATTATATCATTTTTAATAAACAAAAAAATATAACTAAGTTTTTTATTTATAAATTATTTATTGTGTTTTTCATAAAAAAAAACAGTAATTTAACTTACTGTTTAACCTTTATAACTGAATGATTAAAAAGATATCACTTAATTAAGTTTTGTAATATTCCATTCTGATCAATGATTGAAAGATTAACCCAATTATTGCTTGTCAATAATTTAAAGGCTTCTTCACTACTGCTAAAAATTTTAGCATCTCTAAGCGAGAAAGAAAAGATAACTTCACTTTCACTTAGTTTATCTGAAACAGGATTTTTTACTGAATAGTATTTTTTGAGCAAGCCACTTTGACTAATAATGTAATATATCGACATATGATTTACCTCTTTTCTTTGGCATTACTTTTATTCCTAATAAAATCGAATAGAGATGATTTGATATTACATAGAAATAACGGCATATCAATTATACCATATTTAATCTTTAATATATTATTATTGTTATCAATTATCCCTTTTAAACAAAAAAGCAGTCAAATCAAGTTAGTTTAGATAAAACAGACGATTAAATAAAAAGAGTGGAAAGGATA
>CAZZPD010000066.1:0-7294 GCA_964655885.1 uncultured Candidatus Izemoplasmatales bacterium
TACTAATTCAATCATAAATCCTAAACCAACAACTTTACCACCTGCTTCTTCAACTAATTTAACAGTTGCTTCTACAGTTCCTCCAGTTGCTAAAAGGTCATCCATGATTACTACTCTATCTCCAGGTTTTATAGCATCTTTATGCATGCAAAGCGTATTTGTTCCATACTCTAGTGAGTAATCATATGTTAATACTTCTCTAGGTAGTTTCCCAGGTTTTCTAACAGGTACAAATCCAGCATTTAAAGCATAAGCTACAGGACATCCAATAATAAATCCTCTTGCATCAGGTCCTATAACAACATTTGCGTTTTTTTGTTTTGCAAAAGCAGTTAATTCATCAATTGCTGCTTTAAAAGCCTGAGAATCACCAATCAGTGGAGTTATATCTTTAAATTGAATTCCTTCAATGGGAAAATCTGGTACATTTTTAATATAGTCTTCAAATTTCATTTTAAACCTCCAAAATTTCTTTAAAATAGTTCTTTATATGTGAATTATAATCATAGTAAATTAAATCCATAAGTTTTTTCTTCTCTACTAATTGTACAAATGTCTTTGAATTTTGTAAATCAGTTTTTAAAACATTTTCTTTAACCATATAAATATCATCGTTTTTAACTATTAATCCAAGTTCAATAAATATCTTAACAGCATTTCTAAATATTATTTGGTTATATTCAATTCTTCTAAATAAAATGTCTAGTTTAAATTCTTTTATTTCTTTTAGTAATTGATATATTTTTCCTAATTCTCTTTTTTGAGTTACTTTACTAAGATTAACTTTGACCTTTTTTGGGCCAATTAAAATTGTCATCTTAGAAACACTATCATTTAAATATTTATTTATATCGTTATTCAGGATAATTTCGTCATCAATTAATTGATAATCATGTTTAACCCACTTAATATCCTTATCAAAATCATCACTTTCTCTGAAGTTAAGAACTTGAAAATTATTACATTCAACATCTTTAAGCATTAATTGTATTTTCTTTCTATTGCGATAATTATTTACATTTAGTCCTGCAATACAATTAATCACATCCCCATTTTCCAGTGAATAGTAATATTCTAAACTATTAAAATACAGTGCATCAAATTTAATGCCATGGCATTCTAAAATTAATTTTGTGTGTTTGTATGCTAAAATCTGTTTTTTTACTACTCTTAATTCTTTGAAAAGATAACTAGCCGTAAAGAATGACCTGTCCTGAATATATTGAACTGTGTCTATTTCAACATCACATAAATCTACTTCCATATCAGCTTCTAAAATTGGTGCGGCACCAATGGTAGCCATCTCATTGAGACCAACTCTTAAATCAGGGATTTTTATCTTTTCAATCTGCAATCCAGCAGCTTGAGAATGTCCACCATATCTTAAAAGTAAATCTTTATTTTTATGTAAGAGTTCAAGGATATTTTCATTACCAAATGAGCGCATTGATCCCTTACCAAAACCTTCATTATCAATTGTAATAATTAAAGTTGATTTTTGATATTTTTCAACAATCTTTTGGGCACATATTCCGATAACGCCTTCATGTAATTTCTCACTTGCAATCACAATGATTTTATCATTTGGATTCACTAGTTTTTCACAATGATTAAACGATTCTTCGGTTAGTTTTTTTCTAGAAGCATGATTCTTTTCAATTTTAAGAATTAACTCATTTGCTTCTTTATGGCTTTCGGTAACTAATAATTTTACTGCGTCTAATGCTCTGCCTAATCTACCACTACTATTTATCTTAGGTGCTATTTTAAAGGAAATAGCTGTTACATTTAAAATATCCAAATTGGAAAATTCAATTAATTTTTGTAATCCTAAATTTTCAGTTTTCTTTAGTCTTTCAATTCCTAAATTTATAATGGCTTGATTCTCATTAATTTGAGGCATTAAATCTGCAATAGTTCCAATCATTGCTAAATCATAAAATTCAGTAACTTCATCTCCAATTAATGCTTGTGATAATTTAAAAGCTACCATAACACCAGCAATATCTTTAAAAGGATAATAATCACTAATATGTGTATGTAATATTGCATAAGCATTTGGTAGTTCTTTACCTATTTCATGATGATCTGTAATGATTGTATCAATCCCATGTTTATTAAGTTCATCAACTTCTTTAATACAAGTTACTCCATTATCAACCGTAATTACTAGAGAAATTCCCATTTCAACTATCTTTTCAACAGCTCTTAGATTTAAACCATACCCATCTATAAAACGATTTGGTAAATCATAATATACATTTGCGTTTAATTTTTTTAAAGCTCGGTAAAGTAAAGAAATAGAACAGATACCATCACAATCATAATCTCCATAAATCATAATCGATTCCTGACTATTTATAGCATCTAGAATTCTCTCTTTAGCTTTCGACATATCTTTAAATAAATAGGGATCTATTAACGATTCTTCGCCCATAGAAAAGAAAGACTCAAAATCATAGATGTCTCGATTTTCTAATATTGTAGGGAATATTCTTTCGTTAGGAATAATGCCTTCTACTTTTGTTTGCCAAACATATTTACTTTTTAACAAATTTAATCACACTTTCTGTTTCGTTATATTATACAAGATATAGTTATGTAATTATATAGTATATATAAAATTTCTAGAATTTTAGAGAAATATCTAATGATGGATATGAATGAGTTATCGCTCCTACTGATATTGTATCTACGCCAGTACTACATACACTTTTAATTCGATCAACAGTCATATTTCCACTTGCTTCTAAAACTTTTCTATGATTGTTTAATTTAACACAAGTAGCCATTAAATCATTACTCATATTATCTAACATAATAATATCAGCATCACTATTTAATGCTTCCTTAAATTTTTCAAGATTTTCAACTTCAACTTCAATTTTCATGTTTTTCCCAACATTTCTTCTTACTAATTCAACTGCATTTATAATAGAACCTGCAGCTTTTATATGGTTATCTTTTAACATAACCATTTCGCTTAGATTCATTCTATGATTAGTTCCACCACCATCAATTACAGCTTGTTTTTCTAATATTCTTAATAAAGGTGTTGTTTTTCTTGTGTCTAAAATAGCCGTAGAAAACCCTTGGGTTTCTTTAACAAATGCATTTGTTAATGTAGCTACCCCAGACATCCTTTGTAAGAAGTTTAATCCGACTCTTTCACTCATAAGAATAGATTTAGTTTTTCCATTAACTTTAGCAATTATATCGCCTTTTTTTACAAATGAACCATTTGGTTTTAAAATAGTGAATTCTGTAGTTTCATCCACTGTTCTAAAGACTTCTTCACAGACATCAATCCCAGAAATGACTCCATCTTCTTTTGCGATAAAATCTCCATAAGATTCTTGATTAGTAAATAAAAAATGACTTGAAACATCTATGGTTGGAATATCTTCTTTTAATGCTGATTTAATCATTTGTTTTATTTCTTTATTCATTGTTATTATCTCCTAAATTCAAATGTAGTTGTTCTTGAAAATTCATTTTCTTCTCTGTTTTTATTAATTTTATCCATTTAGCACTTCTACCTTTACCTAAAGGTCTAATCTTAGCTTCTTCTTGTAGCCTTTTTAAGGTTCTATTAATTGTAGAATCACTAATTAAAGGATGTCTTTCTCTAATCTCTTCTTTAGCAAAGATATCATTTAACTTCATAATTGTATTTTCAACATAATCAGATTTAGAGATTTCTAGTTTGCTTTCATATTCAAAATCTCTGGCTTTGTTACTTAAATCCACATATAATTCAGAGTATATTTTTATTAAAAATCTAACTAATGGGATTAACTCAGATAGACCTTCACTCCATTGAAATTTACATTTAGCTAAAGCTAGATTTAATTCATCTTTATAAAGATGTACTTTTGAGAAAAATGATACGTAGTTACATACAATAAATCCTTCTTGAACCATCAATATATATATAATTAATATTCCGATTAAATCATTTCTATTCCCAGTATAGATTTCCATGTTAATAAAATCAACAATTAGATTAACATGTAAAATGAGAGGCTCGTAGATTTCATCTTTATATAGTTTATCAAATTCTTGAAGCAGTAGTTCAAGTTTTTCTCTCATAGAACTTGATTCTTTTGCAAGTAAAGAATGCGTTTCTTTTTTGAAGTTTCGATATTTAACCTTTTCACTTGATTTAACCGAAGAAAATAATGTTTTTACTAAATCATTAATTTCTGTAACAGTTAATAAAAATGGTTCAACAGTTTTACTTTTCACATGTCTAAATATATACACTATATTCTTATATAACTGTTCAGCGTTATTTTTAGGTACTGTAGAATCTAATAATAGAGTTCTAAATCTAGATTCACTTATTTTGTATTCTGAAAAAAACACTTTAAAAAAAGCATAAGCGTCTTCATCAGCTACATTTCTGGATATAAAATCATAATTTGATTCAAATAAATTTTCATAGTAATCATTTTTACCCATTTGATAATATAATTTTGTTGTCTTAAGAAACACATCACTAGGAACAGGATTTGTTCTAATTGATTTTAAACAGTTCATAAATTCACCACTTATTTATAATATATAAATAATTATACTCTATTTTTTTAAAAAACATAGTCAAATTAATAATTTTGATGTATTTTAGCATAGAAAAAGACGGTTTTTCCCGTCTTTAACATATTCATCAAATATTTGTTATGGTAATACATCTAGGAAATCTGTAGGCCAACCTAATGTTGTATAAAAAGAACTAACTAAAAGTGCTGATTCAGAACCAGTTAATAAATCACCGGTAGCAAAACTTGAAGGTGTTATTAAATATACTCTAATAGGCTCATATGCCAAATAGTTTTCTCCAGCTAAAGCTCCAGTAGCGTAATTTGATGTTGTATCAGGAGTAGTTAAATCTGCAGTTGTGTTAATAATTACATCTTCTACTTGTGACTCCCAACCTTCGCCAAAGTATCCACCTATTTTTATGACATAATCATTTGAAACACTTACTGTTTCTTCAGTTACATCTATATTAGATTCAACGTAATTATCACGATTATAGCCTTTCATATTGTAGCCAATAAATCCACCAATTGATACATCAGAGTTCGTTACTGAAACATCAATCGTACTCGTAACAACATTATTTTCAATATAAATGTTTACATCATCTAATAAATCAGTAAATGGCTTTAATAATCCACCATAATTATGACCAATTAATCCACCAATATATACAGGATAAGTTCCGGTAGTAACATCTAAAATAATCCAAGAGAAATTATTTGAAACTGTAGTATTATAGGTTTTGCCAGCAATACCTCCGACAAACCCTAATTCCCCTTCAGTTAATTCGATTTCGCCATGTACATAGTTATTATCAATTAAATTCGGTTCAAATTCTTCAACTAATGTTGTATCATCTAGTTTTCCTTGAGTAAATCCAACAATAAGTCCTAGATATGATGCAAAATCTTCGTTTTCAACAAACATCATTCCAGTAGTTCTACATCCAGTAATATCTCCATTTGAAAATCCAGCAATAAAACCAGCGTAAGTTATAAAATCAGCATCAATATCAATAAAAGCATTGATAACTTTTAAATCATAAATATTTCCTTCAACATAACCAAATAATCCATTATATAGGTTATCAGTAGTAATACTTAAGTTTATAATTTCATATCCATTACCATCAAAGTTACCTTTAAACGAATCACTACTAGTGCCAAGTGGTGTCCATTCAATTCCATATAAATCTAGATTACTCATTAGAATATATGATTTATTCATCTCAATCGCTTGTAATTCAGCTACAGTATTGATTTCAATAAAATCGTCATAGTTTACTGTAGTTGTTTCTGTAGGGTCTTCTGTAGTAGTCGTTTGACTTCCCCCTAATAAACCACAACTAGCTAGCGAGAATGTAAATAGTAATAATATTATTGTTAAAGTAATTTTTTTCATTTTATCAACTCCAAGTTAAATTATATCTAATAATTATGATATTTATGTGTCTAAAATAGGGTTTGCTGAACTACTTTTTCATCTAGTTCATCATCATCTTCTTCAGTTTCATCATAATCTGTTTCATATGTTTTTTGTTTTGATTCTTTTTTCGAACCAGATATGATCCTTTCTAATTCAAAAATCACATCATCGTTATCACTTTCTTCAATTTCGTTTTCAATTACATCAGTAGCTAATTTATCTAAAATACTATTAATTTCAGAATAATTATCAATATCACAAGTCAAAATTGTAGGTTTTTTATTCTTAGAGATTACAGGGATACCATATTCAAATCGATCTGGTTGAATATCATTTCCTTGGATTAACACTTCCGTTTTTTCGCCAATAATCCTTAAGGTAATCAAGTCTTTAAGTCTAAAGATATTTGTAGAAATAAATTGTTCAAATTTATATGGATTTGTTTTAACCTTTTTAAGTCTTAATTTTCCCTTTGCTGGTCTATGGCTCTCTTGGATATTACTAGTAAATTCTCTAATCAATCCACCTCTATTTGTAAGTAAAATGATTTCATTCTTACTAATATGAGTAGCATATTTTGCTCCAACTAAGGTATCATCTCTTAAATTAATTCCTTTTACACCCTTAGCATTTAATGATTGTACAGGAACTTCATCTAAATTATATTTTAATAAATACCCACTATTAGAAACCAAAACAATATCTCGATCATAACTTTCCTTTAAATCCACTGATACTAATTGGTTTATTCTGTTCGCTGGCATACAATTATAGGTTCTATTAATTCTTGTCTTCTGGAACTCTTCAATAGGAACTTGTTTAATTTGTCCTTCTTGATTAGCTAGTAAAACTAATCTATGAGAATTGAAGTCTTCTGTTACTATAAAATCAATCACTTTTTCTCCAGGCATTAATGTAGCGAAATTAGAGATATATTCCCCTGTATCACGCCACTTTCTATCTGGAGCTTTAAATACAGGTAAAACAATGAAATTACCAAAGTTAGTAAAGAATATAATATTATCTCTAGTATTAATTGTACATTGTTTTAATACTAAATCATTTTCTTTTAATCCTGTGTCCGTTTGGGTTGCTTGATATGATTTTAATGAAGAACGTTTAATGTAACCATCCCTTGAAATAACAAATCTTACTTCTTCATTTTGAATTAATTCTTGTTCATCAATTTCTACTTTTTGAATTTCATCTTGAATTTCAGTTAGTCTTTCTGTTGGATATTGTTCTAAGATATCTTCAAGTTCGTTGATAATAACTTCTTCTAGTGCTCCCTCATTGGTTAAAATACGATGTAATTTATTAATTT
>CAZZPD010000067.1:0-1095 GCA_964655885.1 uncultured Candidatus Izemoplasmatales bacterium
CTATTAGTCATTTCTTGTCCGCTCGCAAGTAACACAGTGTATAAAGTTAGTTCTCTTAATTTAAGAAAATCATTTAGTTTTAATAACTCTTTTTTAGGGAGTTTATTATTAATGCTATATCCTTTGAAGAAACTATTTAGAATCCATACACTTTTACGGTTTCTTTCTTCTAGTGATAAATCATAAAATGCTAATCGATAAAATATAACAATAGCAATGTCAGATATAAAATGCTTATAGGCAGCATCATCAAAGTCAAAAAACGTAAGGTTATTGTTTTCATCAATAACCATATTACCAAGATGTAAATCTGTGTGTATTAAACCATAGTTATTAATATTTTTTTCTAAACTTTTCACATAATTAATTGTTTCTTTTAATATATAAAGAATTGGTAATTCATCTTTGATTAATATTTTATCTGCTATTTGATATAGAGTGTCATCATACCATATTGGTCTTTTGTGTTTAGGTTCAAACTTCTTTGTAAGTTTATGAAGCAAACCTATTTGTTCACCTAAATTAGACCAAAAATTAGGGTTTTCTACCTCTTCTTTAACCATGTGGCCCAACCCTCTTGTAAAGACTGATACTGTGAAATAATCCTTATCATTAATCATTATTTTTTCTACTACATTACTGTCTTTTGATTTAACAACAGTAGAAACGCAAGCTCCATTTTTATCTAAATAATCTATAAATTCGATTTCACCTAATACATACTTATAAATTTTATGATCACTATGAACAAACCTTAAAACAAACTCTTTTTCAGCTTTTCTAAACATATATATAAAATTTTCAAATCCACCATGATAGTTGATTTTATTAATATCTATATCAAACAATAAACTTGCTTTTTTTAGTATATCATTACTCATTGATTCTCTTATGTGTTCTTCCATGTAATTCACCTACTTTAAGAAATATTATATCATCAATTACATTGCATAACTATCCTGTAACAGGAAAAATAAGCATAGATGTAGGTTCAATGGCATATTTTCACAATGCTGAATACGACGGTCATAAACTTACCTATTTTGAAGAGGTTGGTTTTACAGAATTTGACGGAAGCGTATTTGATGAGCAGGG
>CAZZPD010000067.1:1105-7222 GCA_964655885.1 uncultured Candidatus Izemoplasmatales bacterium
ATCATAAATTATCCATTAGATTATTTTTAAATTTGTTATCATATAAGAAAGAAGATAGGTTATAATGTTATTATCAAATAAAAAGGAGATTTCTATGAGCAAATTAAACATATTATGGACAACAACTAATAAAGATACCATTAATACTATGATTGCAATGTATACAATCAACGCACTAAAGTATGGTTGGTTTCAAGAAGTAAATGTGCTTGTTTGGGGAGGAGCTACTAAACTAGTTAAAGAGGATAAATCAATTCAAGAAACTATTAAAAAAATGATAGATAGCGGTGTTAGCGTTGAAGCTTGTAAAGCTTGTGCCAAAATTCATGAAGCAGTTGACGTTTTAGTTAATTTAGGTGTAAATGTAAGATATACAGGTGAGGCTTTAACAAGTTATTTAAAAGGCGAAGATAAGTTTATAAGCCTATAATTGGAGGATATATGAATAGATGCAAATGGCCTAGTTTAAAGAATAATCCTATATATGTTGAATATCACGATAATGAATGGGGAGTCCCATCTTATGATGATAGACATTTATTTGAAATGCTAATTTTAGAGTCTTTTCACTGTGGTTTGTCGTGGTTAATCATCCTTAAAAAAAGAGAAGCTTTTAAGCTAGCTTTTGATGACTTTGATGCAAAGAAAATAATAGAATATAACGAAGAAAAAATTAATGAACTGCTATCTAATAAAGATATCGTGAGAAATAAAAGCAAAATATTAGCTGCTATTAGTAACGCTAAAGCTTTTCTTAAAACTAAAGAAGAGTTTGGTAGCTTTAAAAACTATATTTGGTCTTTCACCAATAATAAGATAATCTATGGTGATGGAATTAATTTTAAAACCACTAATGCTTTAAGTGATCAAGTTTCTAAAGATTTAAAGAAACGCGGATTCAAATTTATGGGAAGTGTTACAACTTATTCATACTTAGAAGCTATTGGTGTAATGAATAATCATATGAAAGAATGTTTTAGATTTCATAAATCAAAATAAAATTAAATATAAAAATGACCTACATTAAATCTGTAGGTCATTTTCTTAAAATAATTTATTTTAATGATTTTATTTTAATGATTTTATGTAATTAAAATATTTAGTATAGATTGGAACCATCCTTGGCTCATCAATTACATTTAAAGCTTCTTCTAATAAGAACCATTTAACTCCAGAGTTTTCATCTTCCTTTATAACTAATTCATGATCTTCATCAGCTACTAATAAGTACGTAACATTCATATGGGTGTGGTCAGGTACATACTTACCATTTTTAATGTGGTTAGAAACATAGATGGTATCAATACCAATAATATCATTATGATATGGTTTGATATTCTTAACACCTGTTTCTTCTATTGCTTCTTTAATAGCTACATGTAAACAATCTGGGTCTCCATCATTATGTCCTCCAACCCATCCCCATGAGTTGTATATATTATGATGAATAAATAATACTTTTGTTTTTTCTTTGTTAATAACAATAGCAGAACTTGTTAAATGACTTACTAGATTTGTTCTTAATAATACATCACTATTTCTATCAATAAAAGTTAGCATTGCTTGTTTATCAACTTTTTCTTGTTCGTTTTTTGGTATATAATTTTCTATAAGTTTTCTATACATATAATATTCCTTATTTTATAATAACCTTTTCAATTATCATTTTGTGATTTTGTTCTTCTTTACTATGATAATAATATAACATATTACCTTCAATTGATAAACTATATTTAGTATTTATAATCCCATCTATCGGTATAGTTTTAATTATCTCTAAATCACTATTTATAATTACAATTTCATATTCATCACTTTCATCAAATAAATAATAACCAATATAACTATCATTCATTTTGATTATCTGATAAATTTCATCTACTTCTAAATTTTCAACAAGTGTAATTGGCTGAGTTATTCCAGTTTCATTTATTGTTGAAATGAATATTTTTTGATTATAATGGTCATCTTCTTGAAATCCAACTATTTCAAAACTTTCATCTTCTATTTGATAGAAATTCATTATTCTTGTATTCTTTTCTTCAAGTATAGACTCCCAAACGATTTCACCTGTCAAATCAATCTTTTTTAATATTCCTTGTTGATTACTCCAACCACCTATACCGATAACTTCAGAGCCACAAACATAAAAATAATCATCTATAGCTTTAATATTTGTAAATTTAATTTCTGTTGCAGAATTTTCTTCTTTATAAATAATATTTAACTGCGAATCTAAAATTAATACAGCAGATAGAGAATACATAAGACCAATATATCCATTATCAGATATTTCAATTTTAGATATATAAATATAGCTTAAGTCAAAATCAATATAATCTGTCGAAATTAGATTTAAATCTGAATCAAATTTTAATAATATAATTTCTCCAGGATGGTTTATATCATCGCTATCAAATGATCCAGCAACATATACAGTACCCTCATTATCAATAGTTATAGCTGTAAATATATTTCCATTATATTCCTGGCTATAAAATTCAAGTTCATAATTCCCTGAATCAATTTCAACTTTGTAAATAAAATAGTTATAAGGCTCATTATTTTGATTAGCAAAATCATCACTACTAGATAGTGTCTTGCCTATTCCATAAATATAATCATTATATATCTCATGTTGAAGTGAAGTAACTTCTTCATCTCCTTCTAACATAAATACTGTTTCTGATTGATAACTAGAACAGCCCATGAAAGAAAGCAAAATTAAACATATGAATACCACTAGTGTTTTTTTCATATTATACCCCTTTTAATTTAGAATCAAAATTAACAATGCTATTATAACATTACTTAATACTTGTTTCTACAAATATAATAATATTAATAATAATAATAAATATTTATGTTTTTGATTTTTGTATAAAATCGGTTCATATGTTAAAATTTATTTGGCTACAAATTTACTAATTGAAAAGAGGATAAGATGAAGAAAATTTTTATTGCTTTGGTGATTATTTTAACAACTTTTTCTTTAACTGGCTGTGATTTTTTTGCCCCAGAGGAAAAAGAATTTACTGGAGCTGGTATGACAATTATGCTTGATGAAAGTTTTACTCAAGAAGAAACTGTTATTGTTCCATTTTATTTAGAATCATTTAATCATATTTTTATGGGTTCAAGAGAAGAAAAATTATTATTTGCCGGTACTGAAATTGAGAATTTACAACAATATATTGAAGCTGTTCTTGATTACAATGGTAACACAAATGTAGAAGTGAATGAATCGGAAGATGGGTATGATTATTTATATGCTTATTACACTTCAGTTGTAGATGATATTGAATATGGATATATGATGGTTTGTATGGAAGGTGAAGACCATTACTATATTATGAACTTTGGTTGCTTAAACAGTAAATTAGAAGATTATAAAGAGCAATATATAGATTGGGCAAATACAATTACTGTTGAATAGTGTAATAAAGAATATAAATGAAAGCATATCAATCGATATGCTTTTTTTAAACTGTTAGTAAAAAATTTTAAATATTACTAAAAATACTATGATTAACCAAATCAACACTATAGGTATTGCATAATACCATTTCTTTGGCTTGCCATCTTTCCATATACTTTCAGCTATCTCTAAACTATCTTCCCAAATTGATTTAGGAATCATTTTTATTGTAATAAATGCCAAGATTGGTAAAAAAACTAAATCATCAATATATCCAAGTATTGGTATAAAGTCTGGTATTAAATCAATGGGTGATAATGCATATCCTACCGTAATCCAACCTAAAAATTTAACATACCAAGGTGTGTTTTTAGATTTTAAACATACATATATTCTAGTTATTTTAATTGTTAATTTTTCAATTCTTTCTTTTATAGTCATAATATACCTCAAATATATTATACACTTTTAAATGTTTAAATTTTTATAAACTATTTTACTTTAATAAATATCTGATTAACATTAATGATAATCATACCATAAATACCACCGACTAGAAAACCAACTAAATCATAAAATTCAGTAGCACTATAAAAAGCAAAAGAGACTACTAACCCTAAACCAAAGCCAATCATTAACCTTTTAGGTAAATTTAAATTATTACTAACAAACCCTATCACTAGTCCCATTAGCAAACGATTAAACCAAAAAGCAAATAGATATACCGTTGATACATTTTCTTGATATCTTAATGTAGCACCGAGTATGCATACTACCCCAAGTAACCCTCCTGTTATAAGTGAAATAATCATACGTTTTTTCATAAAATTCTCTTCTTTCTTATTTAATAATTTTTTAATTAGAAGTGATTGATCTTACAACGTCCCAATCACTAATATCTATTCCATTAAACATTTCATTTCTTAATGTTTGATTAAAAAAATCAACAATCATAGTTTCTAAAATGTCATTAAGATAATCTCCTTTGACACTTCCTGTAAAACCTATCAATCTTGTTAGAGGCGAATACATATAAACCATTGAAAAATCATAATGAGTTGTACCATCAATTTGATATAAATATGACGATTCACTACTATTATTAACTAATTGAAATAAGTTAGTATTATTAAATCCAGTTTCCCATTGTCCACTTCTTAAGAATAATGATGGAATAGTTAGAGGTTGATTAACTAGTGTAGTTTCTATCGGTTCAACCCAAGCATCAAGTCCAATAATAGCGTCGACTCTATCATCAAGCAAAGCCGCTGTGACATCGCCACCCCCACCAGTAGAATGGCCTAATAATCCTATTTTAGATAAATCGAGCAATCCATCATAATTTGAATTATTAATTATTTCTAAATAATCAATAGTAGCAATAACATCATATGCATAAGTATTAACTAAATCATTAGCATATTCTAGAAAATTTGGTGTAGTTTCTCTCTCTGGTAATGCATCTAAATTTAGATAAGCTACATCATCATCACTAAATACTGTTGCGACACTACCATATGTATGATCAATTGAAACAACAAAGAACCCTTGACTAGCTAGTTCTTCAGCGAAATCTGTGTGTAGATTTCTAAAACCTCTCCATCCATGTGAGATAATAACCACTGGATATTTTTCTTGAATATCTTTTATAGGAGCTTCTAAATAAGAATTAGAAAGGATATTTGTTGTGTGGTCTAGCAAAAATCCAGGTAAATTAGTATCCTTACTTAATGATCTAGAAACTTCAATTCCATCTTGTAACCAAGGAACTTGTTCATACCCTATCGTTGAGTCTATAGGATACCAAGTTTGAATCTTGAATCTTCTATATTCATTAGGATTATCGCTATATATTTCAAATCTTGAATCATCAATTATTGTAAAAGATTCAGTACCAATACTATAATCCCCACTCACTAAAGGCATATCGTAAACTGGAAAAGCATAAACAATTGAAACACTAACAAATATAAATACAATCAATGTTACTAACATTCTTTTTCTAAATTTAAAGGTGATATTACTTTTAAATAAATTAAAGTTTATATATGTGATTAATAATCCCATTAATACATATAAAATTATTAATTGCCAGCGATAATCATCAAATATAAGATGAAAGATAAAAACAGTTAAATAGAGAAAAATATACATTAAAAAATGTATATTCCTAAGTTTAATTTTTAAAACTAATATCCCTACAAAAAGTATTGTTAATATATATAAAATTAACTCAAATATTTGCATATATTTCCTCCAATAATTCTAAATAAAAAGGGTACAGTTATATTATACTATTTATCTTACTTTTCTCATAAATTCTCTTAATTCTTCAGTTTTTGGATTATCTAATATACTAGGTAATCCATATTCATGAATTTTTCCTTCATGCATATAAATCACATAATCAGCAAAATCTCTAACAAAACTTAACACATGAGTAACAAATATAAACTCTTTACCTAATCCTTTTAACTCTTCAACAGCTGTTAATACTTCATGTGTAAGGATTGGGTCAAGTGAAGCTGTTGGTTCATCTAAAAATATAATATCTGGATCAACACTTAATGCTCTAGCAATAGAAGCTCTTTGAGCTTGCCCTCCACTAACGTTCTTTGGTAATTTATTTACTTGATCACTTAAATGAAGTAGGTTAAGTTTGCTTAGAGCAATACTTTCAGCTTCTTCTTTAGTTTTGT
>CAZZPD010000068.1:0-7209 GCA_964655885.1 uncultured Candidatus Izemoplasmatales bacterium
GCTCTAGCTAAATGCTTTTGATAATAAGCTTTTGTTCCGGTAACTCGTCTTGGTAAGATTTTTCCTCTATCAGAGATAAATCTTCTTAATAATTCATATTCTTTAAAATCTATATAGTCTATTTTATTTTCTGTAAAATAGCATCTTTTACGACTTCTACGACGATTGGTTCTTGGTCTAGGCATGATAATCCTCCTTTTTAAAATGGTAAGTCATCTTCGACATTGTTAAAATTACCATTTGGTAATTCTTCTTCTGCAGATTCATTCTTATCTGGATTTTCATAATCGCCTTGATTTCTTGTATCTAAAAATACAACTGAATCACATATTACTTCTGTAATATATCTTCTTGCGTTAATTTTTTCATCCATATAATCTCTAGTTTGAAGTTTACCTTCAACAGCAACCATGCTACCTTTACTAACGTATCTGTGGATATTTTCAGCTTGTTTTCTCCATGCGGTACAGCTAATAAAATCAGCATTTCTATCATTTCCTTGAACTTGATAAGGGCGGTTAACTGCTAATGTAAATGAAACTACAGGAAGGTTATTGGTACTTGTGTATCTTAATTCTGGGTCTTTTGTTAATCTACCGATTAAAACGACTTTATTAAACATTTAAATACCTCCTATTGTTCGTCTCTAGCAATAACTAGGTGACGAAGTACATTTTCTCTAATTTTCATTACTCTATCAAGTTCGTTAATTGCTTCTGCAGTAGCTTCTACATCAATAACAACATAGTAACCTTTTTTGCAATCAGCGATCTCGTAAGCAAGTTCTTTGTTACCCCACTCATCTACTTTTAAGTTTTCAGATTTGTAATCAGTTAATATTTTATTTAACTCCTCAACTAATGCAACTCTTACTCCCTCTTCAAGGTTTGGACGAATGATATACATAACTTCGTATCTCTTCATAATTTTCCTCCTTCTGGTCTATTGGCTACTCTCGTAGCAAGGTGAATGTTTTTCACGCTGCATTATTATATCATAATATATATAATTTGTCTATATTAAATGCTTGATAAAATATTGGTGTTTTGTTTAAGCTTTTTCTTCAATTATTTCATTATTATTTTCAACTTTTTTTGGAAAAAAAGGGATTATCATAGAAACTTGTTTCTTGTATTCTTCGTATCCAGGTCTATTAATTAATTTATTTTCCATCATTGGAATACTAATAAAAATGAATAGAGCAATCATAGCAAACGGGAATAGAATATAAACATCAATCCTTTTAACCATTCCTAAATACATAACATATATACCAACCCAAAAAAGCAATTCACCAAAGTAATTTGGATGTCTAGTAAATCGCCACAATCCGCTGTTTATCACTTTTGATTTTTCTTCGTTTTTCACTCTGAATTCATACATTTGTTTATCTGATATGAATTGGATAATTGGTGCTGCTATTGCTATAATAAATCCTATGACAGAAACAATAGTTGTTGAAAAACTTGTTATAAAAGCAAACACACATATCATCTGTAAAAATACGACCAGTGTAGGTATCATATGTATTCCAAAGAAGTTTGTTATAGGATATAGCTTTGGATTCTTTTCTCTCAACATATCATAACGCCAGTCTTGTTCAGAAAAACCTGTCCAGTTTTTCCACCAATTATATGTTAATCTAATTGACCAAAATAACACTGCTATTAATACTAGAATTACATTAATAGGTAATGTAAAGCCATGCCATTGTAAAGCCCATATTATTGTGAAGAATGGAGGAATTACACTCCAATATGGATCATATAAAGATGCGTTCTTAATCACATACCCAACGATAAATACAATAACAGTCATAACAACATCTGCAACTAAAAATGTTATGATCACTCCCGTTCTAAATCTAAGAATAAAAAATATAATTAATCCAGCAACAAAAGAAAAGCCATAAACAATCAGAAAGATAATTCCTGATTGTTTTTTATTTAGATTATTTAAGTTCATCTACAACCTCCAAAAATGATATCTAATAAATATTATAACATTTTTGTTTAGTTCAATAAAATTTATATTTTATTCTTCTTTAATAACTTTCGTTTTAGGCAATACAAAATTTAATACTATTCCTATCATTGCAGCTAAACTCATGCCATATACTTGGAATGTACCAAATGTTATAATTGATCCTCCAAGCCCAATAACTAACATTGAAGCAACGATAATTAAGTTTCTTAATTCACCCATATTTACTTTGCTATCAAGAAGCACCTTTAAACCATTTGAAGCAATAAAACCATAAAGTATGATTGAAATCCCTCCCATTACAGAAGCAGGGATAGCAGCGATTAAAGTAGTAAACACATTGAAAAATGAAAGAATAATAGCTATTACTGCCGCTCCTCCAGTAACCCATACAGAAGCAACCTTAGTCATACCAACAACTGATGTATTTTCACCATATGTTGTATTTGCAGGACCACCAATTAATGCTGCAAAAGCTGTTGCGATACCATCACCCATGATAGTTTTATCAAGCCCTGGATCATGTAAAAAATCTTTTCCTACAATTTTACTTAAAACAGCATGATCTCCAATGTGTTCAGCTGCTGTAACAAATGCTAGAGGAGCAATTGTAAGAACAGCTGTAAAATTCATTTGATAGAAAGTTATTTCAGTTCCAAGTACATTGGTTGAACCATCTTTCCACCCTAGAAACATGAACTCAGGTATTTTGAACCAGTCTCCAGGCGATGTGATCACGCTAACAAAGTTTGTAAAATCAACTAATCCTATAATAGCTGCAAATATGAATCCGCCAGCTATACCAAATAAGAAAGGAATAATTTTAACAAATTTTCTACCTTTTAATGCAATAAATATTACTATTCCTAAGGATACTACTGCTGTTAATATTTGTTTCCAGCTGCCCCCAGAAAGACCCGCATTACCAATAGCAACACTTGATAAACCTAATCCGATAATCATAATCATTGGACCTATAACAATAGGTGGTAATGCTTTTTCAATCCATCCTTTGCCAGCGACTTTAATTATTAATGAGATAATCAAATACACTACACCCACAACAAATAATCCAGTTAAAGCCGCTCCATAAGTACCTACACTACCTGGAGTATTAGGATCAAATCCAGATACAGCTTGGATAACTACAATATACGCAAATGAGCTTCCTAAATAAACTGGAACTTTAGCATTTGTACATAAAATATAAATTAGTGTCCCTACACCTGAAGCAAATAACGCTACTGATATTGGTAAGCCAGTTAAATATGGTACTAAAATTGTTGCACCAAACATTGCAAAAACATGTTGAAAACTTAAAGCAAACCATTTACTAGTTTTTGGTTTATCTTTTATACCTAAAATCATCTTTTCATTCATAGAATATACCCTCCAATATAAATTTTTCCAAAAAAAAGGGGGAGTTAAAAAACTCCGCCTTTAACAACTACATCAATACTGTAAATTTCAGTATGTAATAAATTAAGAAGAAACCAGCTAAAACAAACATTACTGGATCAACTTCTTTTGCTCTCTTACCAGCAAGCATTAAGATAACATAGAATATAAATCCAAATGCAATACCTTCAGAAATTGAGAATGTTAAAACCATCATGATAATAACAATGAAAGTTGTCATAACAGCCACATTGTCTTTCCAATCAATTTCTTTCAATTGTCCAACCATTAAAGCACCAACATAGACTAGCGCAAGTGAAGTAGCTGGTGATACAAAGACTGTAACTAAGTTAACGTTATTATTTATTATAACAACATTAGTCACTGGAATAGAACCTACGAAAGAGAATAAAGGATAGAACAATAAAGCAACTAAGAATAGAATACCAACTACTGTAGACGATAATCCTGTTCTTGCACCTTGTTTAATACCTGTTGTTGATTCAATGTAAGAAGTTACTGTTGAAGTACCTAACACAGCACCAACAATAGTTCCTGTAGCATCTGCAATTAAAGCTCTTTCTCCACCAATTAATTCACCATTCTTATCTAGTAAACCTGCGTCATGACCAACCGCAACCAATGTACCAGC
Organism: uncultured Candidatus Izemoplasmatales bacterium; assembly: GCA_964655885.1. Lineage (GTDB taxonomy): Bacteria > Bacillota_I > Bacilli_A > Izemoplasmatales > Hujiaoplasmataceae > 4572-104. The sequence continues at coordinate 4,034 of CAZZPD010000068.1, forward strand.
TGTATCAAAGAAGTCGATAAACAAGAAAGTAAAGATAACTGCATAAGAAATTGGATTTGAAAGTAAACTTGGTAAAGCTTTAAATGCTTGACCAAATGTGTCCCCTAGAGCACTTAATGCTCCACCACCTGAATTCGTAAAAGCTGGCATGCTAGCTGTTAAACTAGGAAAAATCAACCCTATCAAAACACCCAATAAACCAGTTACTAAAATAGAAATAATAATTGCAAATCTACTTATCTTTAATTTTAAAGAATGTAGAACGAATACTAAAATGATACCAAATAAAGATAATAATACTGTTGGATTTTCTAATAAACCTAACTTAACATAAGTAGCTCCATCAGCAACTACAAGACCACCATTCTTAAGACCAATAAAAGCAATAAAGAATCCGATCCCTGCTCCAACAGCGATTTTTAAATTTCTAGGAATAGCATTAATAACTTTTCTTCTTAGACCAGTTAAAGAAATAGCTAAGAATAATACCCCTGATACTAAAACAGCAGCTAATGCTTCTTGCCAAGAAAATCCTAATCCAAAAACTACAGTATAAGTGAAAAATGCATTAACACCCATCCCTGAAGCTAACCCAATAGGATAGTTTGCAAAAGCTCCCATAATTATACTTGCAACAGCAGCAGCAATCGCAGTAGCAGCAAATACAGCAGCAAAACTCATTCCTGTTTCGCTTAACATACCAGCATTAACAGGCAATACATATACCATTGCTAAGAAAATCGTAAGGCCACCAAGAACTTCTTTAGTAATAGTACTTCCTCGTTCTTCAATCTTGAAAAATGAGTTTAAGAAATCTTTCATCAATTTTTCCTCCGTTATTTTTTGTATAGCCAATAAAAATCATAATAAAAAGTCTTAGAATTTTCTAAGACTAGACATAACAAAAAAGTTATCTATTTTCTAACTTTTTGTAATGAGTAGTCGTAGTCTTATCGTTTACGGTGATAAGGTAGAGACGTCCAAACCATATTATTGTGTTTATACGACTTTTATTAACTTCTATAAAAAATTATAAATGAAATGAATATTTATTACAACAACATTTTGCAATGTAAACGCTTTACTTAAAAAAACTAGCGTATAAAAAACACTAGTTCATTTTTGTAAATTTCTTCTATAGGTTAAATCTAAAATGGAATACATCTCCGTCTTTAGCAACGTAATCTTTTCCTTCCAATCTAAATTTACCGTTTTCTTTAGCTTTAGCTTCAGAACCTGCCTCAATCAAATCTTCATAACTAATTGTTTCAGCTCTAATAAATCCTTTTTGAAAATCAGAATGAATAATGCCAGCACATTCAGGTGCTTTCATACCGTTTTTAAATGTCCATGCTCTTACTTCCTGAGGACCAGCGGTTAAGAATGTTTTTAATCCTAACAAATCATAACTAACAGCTACCAATTCATCTAAACCGGATCTATTTATTCCTAATTCTTCCATAAACATTTCTCTTTCTTCTGGTTCTAACTCGCCTAGTTCTTGTTCAATTTTAGCTGAAATAACCACAGTTTTTGAATTGTTTACATCTCCTAATTCTTTAACTTTTGTAACATAATCGTTGTTTGAATAATCTGATAATTCATCATCTGAGACATTACATACATAAACCATAGGTTTAGCTGTTAAAAAAGAAAAATTCTTAATTACTTTTTCTTCATCTTTAGATAATTCTAATGCTCTAATTGGTTTTTGCTCTTTAAGTGCTTCATTACATTTGATAAGAATATCATATTCAATTACTGCTTCTTTATCTAATTTTAATTCAGCTCTTTTTCTGATTTTCGGTAATCTTTTTTCAATAACTTCCATGTCAGCAAATATTAATTCAATCATAATTGTTTCAATATCTCTTAATGGATCAATTGATCCATCAACATGGATGACATTAGTATCATCAAAGCATCTTACGACTTGTACAATTGCATCACAAGTTCTAATATGAGATAAGAATTGGTTACCTAATCCTTCGCCTTTTGACGCGCCTTTTACAAGTCCTGCTATATCTCTAAATTCAAATGTTGTATAAATTGTTTTTTTAGGTTTATACATTTCTGTCAATACATCAATTCTTTCATCCGGAACTTCTACAACACCAATATTTGGTTCAATTGTCGCAAATGGGTAATTTGCGGCTAATACTTTTGCTTTTGTTATGGCGTTAAATAATGTTGATTTACCAACATTAGGAAGTCCAACTATTCCAGCTGTTAATCCCATATTAATCTTACTCCATTTCTATATTAAATAGTTTACATGTATTTTTATAAGTTTGATTACTTAATTCTCCAAACGAGATTTCCTTGATTTTTGATATCTCTTCTGCTATATACAACACATTTTTAGGTTCATTAACTTTCCCTCTAAATGGTGCTGGCGATAAGTAAGGACAATCTGTTTCAACTAGTAATTTATCTAAAGGTATTTCTTTAGCTACTTCTTTCGGTATTTTAGCATTTTTAAATGTAACTGGTCCAGCTAAAGAAATATACATTCCTAAATCAATAAATTGTTGCATTGATTCTTTAGAAGCAGAATAACAATGCATAACTCCGCTTATATCATTGTTTTTTGTGTTTTTAATAATTTCATATGTATCACTTGTTGCATCTCGCATATGAACGATAAATGGTTTTTTATATTGATTAGCTAATTTAATTTGATTTTTAAATAATTCTTTTTGTTCTTCTTTATAAGTTTTGTCCCAATAGTAATCTAATCCTATTTCACCTATAGCTACAACTTTAGGGTTATCAATGTAATCTTTAATCCAATTAATATCCATATTAAATTGATTTGCTTCAGATGGATGAACTCCAATAGCTGCATAGACTGAATCAAATTTTTCAGCTAAATCTATTGCTTTTAGGCTAGATTGTTTGTCATATCCTACACATACTATTTTATTTACTTTATTTGATTTTGCACTTTCTATTACTTCATTAACTCGATCAATTAATTTATTGTCATTAATGTGTGCATGAGAGTCAAATAACATAATAATCCTCGCTTATTTCTTGTTTAATTTTTCCCAGTAGTATTATACCATATAATAAGTGTTTATAGAACAAAAGCAATTTCTAATAAAGAAATTACACTTTTAACCGCTACTTAGTTAGTAAATAAATAAGTGCGTCTAGGTGTGTTCAAACCTATA
>CAZZPD010000069.1:0-7146 GCA_964655885.1 uncultured Candidatus Izemoplasmatales bacterium
TAATTCTGATTTAGACTTTATTTTTGTAAGTAATGTATCAACAGCTAAATCAATAATTCCATCCTTATCTGTATCTATGGTTGTTAAGTTAATTGGGATAGTAAATTCTTTTCTTAAATTATCAAATCCTGCAACCTTAACTTCTTCAGGTACTTTTATTCCTTTATTTTGAAGTAATGAATAAACTTCTAATGCCATCATATCATTGAAACAAAATATTGAATCAACATTCTGTTTTAGAAGGTACTCTACATCTTCTATAATTAATTCATCTTTCATATAACGAAGATTTTGGTCAGAAACTGTACCACCAGAGTCAATTATTCCTTGTTTAAATCCACTCATACGTCTTTGAGAACACTCAACACTAATTGGTGCACCAATATATCCACATTCTTTTGACCCCTTGTTTACAAAAAGTTTCCCTATTTGATATGCACCCTCAAAATCTTTTGTTGAAATTGAATCAACTTTTAAAGATTGATTTTCCCTACCAACTAAAATAATTGGAATATCATTCTTGTTAAGTAACTCCAAAGTCTTTTTTGTGGGTTCTAGGAAAGTGATAATTGCATCAACTTTTCTTGAAACTATAGGTATTAGTTGTTTAGAACCTAATCTTCCATTACTCCCAGCAAAAATCATCGTTGCGTAATTCAAAGGTTCTAATTTACGATGAATTTTATCAGCCATAATCATAAAGTATGGATTAATTAGATTATCAAATACAATAGCTATTGTTTTACTTGATCCTTTTCTAAGACTACTTGCGATTGTATTAGGTATATACCCCATTTCTGAGGCTGTTTTTCTAACTAATTCTTTTGTTTCTTCTCCAATATCACTCTTATCTCTTAAAGCTCTTGATACAGTATTTGCAGTAAGATCTAAACGTTGTGCAATATCGATTAATCTAACATTTTTCTTTACTGTCATAATCCCTCCTTGCAAACGCTTTCTGATATAATATTATCAAACATTAACGTTAATGTCAATGGGGTTTTAACAATTTATAAAAAAATACCTAATAAAAATATTACTAGGTATTTTGTATTTATTCTTTTAATTGATTAATATGTTTGCTTTCTAATTTTACCATCACGTTTATGAATTACCATAGATGTTTTTTGAGTAATTGATTTTATTGTCGCAAAAGCAATAGCCTCTTTTTGAGTATGAAGCACCTTAACAATTTTGTCACTACCTTCTCTTTTAACATACCACATATTATCTTCTTTTCTAAATAAGACATGATATCTACCTAATTCAGTCTTCTTTTTAGGTGGTGTTTTTGGTTTAGGTGCTGGTTTCTTAGTTGTTGAATTTTTTACAACCTGCTTCTCTTCTAAATCATCTTCATCCCCAGTAATAAAAACTTCTTCTTTTTTAGGTGTGATATTTTCAATTTCTTCTATATTAACAACTGTATCATCTGCAGGAACTTCATGATCTTCTACCTCATCACTTAGAGGTTCTTCAACAGATGCTTCATTAGAAAATTCAATAATATTTTCTTCAGGTGTATGTTCTTCTTCAACTACTAAGTCTTCTGGTAATACTTCTTTAGTAATTTTTTTTATAATTCCTTCTTTGTCAGGTAAGATCCCTTCAATATGTTCTTCATTAACTTTGTGAATCGGAGCGATTGGTTTTGTTTCTATATGATCTCCCCCTGAAAAAGGAATTGAATCAAGTTTTTCTTCGGTGTTATCTTCAATTTCTATTTTTGCTGGTCTTGAAAAGATAAGATAGGCTACAACTAGTCCAAGTATTACACCAATGAGCACACCGAAGAATACTCCATATTGAGTTATGAAATTTAAAAACATTAATACCACTCCCATTAAAATAATTTCATTTGGATATTCAAATCGGGTTTGTACAAATTGATGATGTCTCTCATTGCATATAAAACTTTGTGCTTTTTACATTTAATAACAAAGTTCTTCTTTAATTCTGATGCATTTTCTGTTTCCCAACTATTTTTATATCCAAATTTATCATAGTAATAGTTCATAAAATTAGGAACTTCTAAATCAATAATGTTATAGAATTCCTTTATTTTTTTAGAATCAAAATTTATGGTAAATGTTGGATAAATAAATGTAGCGTCAAATTGGATACATGCATCTAATATTAGATTAAAACTATCTATATCATCATTAACTTGTGGAATGATTGGTTTTAAAATCATACCACAGTTAAGATTATTTTGCCTTAGTTTATTTAATATTTTACTTGTATTATTTAAAGAATCAGATTCAGATAAAATGTTTAATCTAGGTTCTATATTACTAGTAGTAATCCCTATAAGTAAAGGATTCTTTTTAGAAAATTCAACTAATTTTTCTATATCATTAAATATTTTTACAGAAGATGTTTCTAAAAACAAACCCATCTCATATTTTTCTAGGATTTCTATGATTCTTAATAGACTATTACTAGCCATATAAATATCTGGATTTTGGAATATTCCAATAATAGACCCTTTTTCTTTGGTACTTATTTCCGCTTCTAAAAAACGATACATTTCTGGATGAATTTTTACAGGCCCTTCTTTGTAAACTGTATTTGGATCTAGTGGAGTAGAAACATATCTAAAAGCAGGATTGTATCCTGTAGCTATATTCATAAAATAATCTACTCCAAAAAATCTCTTCTTATGTTTATTAGGTGTTAAGATATGTAAGTTTAAATGATCCATAGGTATCCTTTCTAAAATCTCCAAATCGCTGCGATTAATATTAATACAACTACTAGATGCCAATAAATACGCATATTGAGAGTTTTTTTCTTTTTTGAGATGTAAGAATCTAATTCTTTAATCAGCTCTCTTACTTTTTTCCCAGACTCTCTATTAATATAAAGAATATGAGGAAATCTATTTTGAAAAATAATGTTTTCTTCATTGATTTCTAGTTTCTTTGCTTGGGTTAAAATTTCTTCTCTAATTATATTATATTCTTCTTTATTGATATTTAAAAGGAAATATCCATATTCTTTTTTCCCATCATATAATATTCTAAAGAATACAGTTGCTACTAGGATGCCTAAAAAAGTGAACATTAAATATTCTTTATTGTTACCATTCCTGAAAATATATAGAACAACAGTAAAAATGATAATGGCTGATGTTACAAACCTTTCAGATGAAAAGTGATATCTAAAGAATGAATTTAGAGCTATAAATCCTAGGATAGATGAGAATACAATTTTGATTGCTAATTCTAAAGTCATAATTTATCTCCTTAAGAATGGTTTAACTAGTTTAATTAATTCTTCAATCGTTAATTCATCAGTTATTTTAAGCACTGTACTATCTACATCATCTAGCCATAATAGATGTTGACGTCGACTTCTTTGAGTTTCAGGGTTATCTTCATATTCTGAAACCCATTGCAAAAAGCTTAAGTGTTGGTTATATAAATCTCCACCAGGTTTAATTCTTTTACCTAGTCTTTCTTCTTCGCGTTTTTTAATCCTTTTTAAACGAATATCTTTGTCTAAATTAATATACAAAAATAAGTCAATCTCGTTTTTAATTTCTTCTGCTATTCCTACTAAAGAACCAGAAATAACTGCTGGTTTATCATCGTTTAACTCTTTTTTTATTAATTCGCATGCGAGATGATTTGAGTTTCTTTCAGTAAACGGTGGGTCCGTTTTTTTCCATAAGTAATCATCGACATCAATAAACTTATAGTCAAAATTTGTGGCAATTTCTTTTGCCAGTGTTGTAGAACCAGATCCACTAGAACCAAAGATGTTGATAATATGTTTTTTCATAATTCTCCTTACTTAGAAAACATCATTTTTTCACTATTAAACATTCGATTAAGAATGAAGATAAATATAGATAAGTAAATAATATTAGCAATTACTGTAGCTAACAAATATGTTAGTGAAGCAGGGTCAAATGTTAAAATTGCAGATAAAGTTTGTACCGAATTATAGATAGGAATCAAATACATGAATAGATTAGTATTTGCTCCAGAAGTAAACATTGATGTAATAGATACTAAAATCGTTAAGATATATAGTGGAGCGATTAAAGAACTAGCTTCTTTTAAATTCTTAGCGTAAGCAGATATGATAGATATAATCCCTACAATTACAAATACAGTGGAAAATAAAACACCTAAAATCATAAAGTATTCACCAATGCCATAGATATTAGCACTCATACCTTCTTCAAATTGCATTAGTTTTGGTAAAGAAAGACTAATACCAATAAAAGAAGATGTCGCTGATATAAGCGTTAAGACTGAAAGTGCTGAAATCTTTCCAATGGCGATTTCACTTCTTTTGACAGGGGTTACTAATAGCGTAGCGATTGTTCCTCTTTCTTTCTCTCCAGCGATTGATTCCGGCCCAATTCCCATTGCACCAGAGAACAAAAACATGATGATAAGCATTGGAACTAGACTTGAAATAATCGTTCCCATAATTCCACCTTCATCAATTTCAGTACTTGCATAACTTGTTTCAAAATAAGTTCTATCTCCATATAATTCAATACTTAATTGTTGTTCGTAAAGAGATAAATAATACAAAAATTCGCTGTTTATCGTAGTAGAAGCAATTTCATTTGGATTGCTATAAATATATACGGTTGGTTTTTCACCTAACCCATTATAATCTTCAATTCCTTCGCTAAAAGCAATTAACATATCATATTCACCATTGTCCACTAATAACTCATATGCTTCAAGTTGACTAGATTGAATTTCGATAACATTTGTATTATTTGAATCAGGATCTAGATTTTGTATACCTTCATATAACGCTGTAAAATCAGCTTGAGGGTTAATGATAGCAATATCATAAACGTCTTCTGTAGTCATATTTTGCATTGCTGTACCCATTAGCGTATAGATTAAAAAAATCATTATACCAGGCAATAATAATACAGTTATTACTAGGCGTTTATCTCTGATGACTCTATCCCATTCTTTTTTAAATATTGTCAGAATATTTTTCATAGTTCTTCTCTCCCTTCAATTAGGGTAAAAAAGTAGTCTTCTAAAGATTGATTATCTTTAACTAAATCTTTTAACATTCCTTCAACAACAAGCTTCCCATCGAGAATTATTCCAACACGATCACAAATCTTTTCTACTACAGAGAAGATATGTGTTGATACAATGATGGTTTTACCCATTGCTTTTAGTTCTAGTAAAAAGTCAGTAACGACTTTAGCTGTTAAAACATCTAATCCATTCGTAGGCTCATCAAAAATAATGATTTCAGGGTCATGGACTAAGGATATAACAATTTGGACTTTTTGACGCATCCCGGTTGAAAGTTCGCCTACCTTAACTTCCCTAAATTTATCAATCCCAAACTTCTCAAATAGTAATTCTTTTCTTTTGTTAGCAACTTCTGAATCAATTCCATGTAATTTAGAAAAGAAATCGTATAAATAGTTAGGAGTGAAGAAATCTTCTAATTTAAGATCACTAGTTAAAAAGCCTATGGTAGACCTAACTTTTTCCTCTTCATTCATAACAGAATAATTATTGATTAAAATATCTCCTGAATCTGGCTTAATTAAAGTAGAAATACATCTAAGTGTTGTTGTTTTACCAGCTCCATTTGGACCTAACAACCCATAGATTTCACCTTTTAAAGCAGTAAAACTTAATTCGTTTACTGCAATTTTTTTATTGGATTCAGTTCTTTCAATCTTTTGTTGCTTCTTACTTAGTAAAAAGGTTTTTGATATATTATCAACGACAATTGTTTTTTCCATATAAGCCCCCAATTCCTTAATAAATATATTAACATATTTATATATATATAGGCAAATCAATTAAGAAAAAAAAGTCTAATTTTTAGACTTTAATTTCTTATTTAGCTTGTTTTTCAATTGCTTTTTGTGCTTGTTTACAAAGTGCTGTAAAACCTTTAGCATCATTAACAGCGATGTCAGCTAACATTTTACGGTTAACTTCAATATTTGCTAATTTTAAACCATTGATTAATCTTGAATAAGACATTTCATTTAATCTAGCCGCAGCGTTGATTCTTGTAATCCATAATTTACGGAAATCTCTTTTTCTTCTTCTACGATCTCTGTAAGCATATTTGAAAGAATGCATTACTTGCTCTTTAGCTGTTTTATATAGTAAGTGCTTTGCACCATAATAACCTTTAGCTAATTTAAGTACTTTTTTACGTCTGTTTCTTGTTACGAAACTCCCTTTTACTCTTGGCATTTTGCTTCAACTCCTTCTTATAGGTATGGAACTTGATGTTTGATTCTTTTGATATCAGATTTTGAAACATCTTCAGTTCTTCTAGATTGACGGTTTTGTTTTGGAGTCTTGTGACTCATTAAATGATTTTGAAATGTTGAATTTCTTGTTAATTTTCCAGAACCAGTTCTTTTTAATCTCTTTTTAGTTCCAGAGTGAGATTTCATTTTTGGCATAGTTAATACTCCCCTTTGTTATTTTTTCTTAGGCCCTAAAACCATAGATATATATCTTCCATCGTGCTTAATTTTGCTTTCTACATCTCCAACTTCACTACAACCTTCAGCAAATTTAGCTAAAAGTTCTTTACCTTGTTTAACAAGCTCAGGAACAAAACGATATGGTAATCTAATAGAAACTTTAAGCTTGTTTCCTTTTGCTAGGAATTTATTTCCATTTCTAAGTTTTGTTTCATAATCATGAGTGTCGATAACTGCAGTCATTCTGATTTCTTTTAATTCAACAGTTTTTTGATGTTTTTTAGCTTCTCTAGCTTTTCTTTGTTGAACATAACGATACTTACTATAGTCCATAAGTTTGCATACTGGTGGCTTAGCTGTAGGAGCTACACAAACCAAATCAAACCCTTCATTTTGAGCGATTTTTTGTGCTTCTCTACTAGATACAATACCATACTGATGTCCTTCGTTACCAACTAGTCTAACTTCTCTAAATCGTACCATCTCATTGATTATTGTACTGTCTTTATTCACAGGTTTTTCGTTTCGATATAAAATATTAAACACCTCCAAGGGAAAATAAAAATGTGGATACCGTAAGGCACCCACATAAATAACACTTTGATTATAAAATCACCGATTAGCGTCAACCCATTGATTTTTCAATCGGGTGAGAAGTGGGTACTTCTTCTTTCTACGGTTAAGACCAT
>CAZZPD010000070.1:0-6989 GCA_964655885.1 uncultured Candidatus Izemoplasmatales bacterium
AACAACTAGTAAGACTTAGAGATATGAATAAAGCAATTTTATTAGTTTCTCTTGAATTAGATGAAGTAATGAGTGTTTCAGACAGAATTGTTGTTATGTATGAAGGAGAACGCGTTGCTAATCTCGATCCTAAAAATGTTACTGAAAATGATTTAGGTCTATACATGTCTGGTTCAAAGCGAGGTGAAGTATGATGAATAAAGAAAAAATAGTAAATTTCTTCAAAAGAGAATCATCAGTTAGCTTTATGTCGTCTATCTTAGCTATTATTGCTGGAATGTTATTTGGCTTTATATTAATGCTGATATTTGTACCATCAGATGCTTGGGCTGGACTAAAAATTATTATAACAGGAGCTGCGCAAGATGGTAATAAATCTTTTGGTAACTTCTTATATTATTCTGCTCCATTAATTGTTACTGGATTAAGTGTAGGTTTTGCATTTAAGACTGGGCTTTTTAACATTGGAGCTACTGGACAATTTACTGTAGGTGGATTTGCTGCAATTTTTGTAGGTGTTAGATGGACATTTATTCCTGATCCATTGCATTGGGTTGTTGCTTTAGTCGTTGCAGTTTTAGTTGGTATGATTTGGGGATTAATTCCAGGATTATTAAAAGCATTTTTAAATGTTCATGAAGTTGTTGCAACTATTATGCTTAACTACATAGGAATGTATTTAGTTGTATTAGGCGTAAAAAGATTTGTCTTCAATGAATTTTATTCACAATCAACAAACATTGTTTCATCAGCCGCAATTCCAAAAATGGGACTGCAGTATCTGTTCCCTGATTCCTCCGTCAGTGGTGGAATATTCATTGCGATTTTAGCTGTTATTATTATTTATATTGTATTAGAAAAGACTACTTTTGGGTATCAATTAAAAGCTGTTGGATATAATAAAGATGCCGCTAAATACGCAGGAATCAATGAAAAAGCTTCAATTATCTATTCTATGTCAATTGCAGGTGCTTTATCTGGTTTAGCAGGTGCAATAGTTTTCTTGAGTACATCAGGAACACATATTTCTACGACATACGTTTTAATGGGAGAAGGTTTTGAAGGAATTGCTGTTGCTTTACTAGGGCTTAGTCATCCGTTTGGAGTATTTGCTGCAGGTATATTCTTCGGATATATTAAAAACAGCGGATTCTATCTTCAAGAATTAGCATTTACAAAAGAAGTAATTGCGATTATTATTTCTTCAATTATCTACTTTAGTGCTTTGTCATTAATCTTCAAGAAATTTATTGGAATATTTTTCAAGAAGAAAAAAGAGAAAACAGATAAGATAGGAGATGATGAATAATGTGGGAAAACTTACCTGATATTCTTAGACTATCTTTATTTGTTGCTATACCATTACTAGTTGTAGCGTTAGCCGGTTTATTCTCTGAAAGAAGTGGGGTAACCAATATCGCGCTAGAAGGTATTATGATTATTGGTGCTTTTACAAGTGCTTATTTCATGGGATTAATTTATGAGAAAACAGGATTAGATGGTAATGTTCTGTTCTTTATAGGGATGATTATAGCTATGTCATTTGGAATGATTTTCTCAATTTTGCATGCTTATGCATCAGTAAGTATGAAAGCTGACCAGATAATTTCTGGTACAGCATTAAACTTATTTGCTCCAGCATTTGCTGTCTTTATTGCTCAGTCTTTAACAGGATACAGCAAAGTATCATATCCTTCAAATAGTTTCTTTATTAGAGAAACATTCTTATCAGATTTACCAATTTTAGGCCCAATTATGTTTACAAAAACATGGATGAGTGTTTACGTGGGATTCTTCTTATTAATTCTTGCATATATAGTTTTATATAAAACCCGTTTTGGATTAAGACTTAGATCTTGTGGGGAGTTCCCTCAAGCATCTGATGCAGCTGGTGTTAACGTGAAGAAAATGAGATATGCAGGTGTTCTTATCTCTGGAGCATTAGCTGGTCTTGGTGGATTGTTCTATATCGTTCCGATTACCGGTAATTATGACGCTAATTTTGGCGTATATGGTTATGGATTCTTAGCTTTAGCAGTATTAATTTCTGGACAATGGAAACCATTTAGAATTTTATTAATTGCATTATTGTTCGGATTTGTTTCTAAGCTATCTTCAATGACAATCTTAATTCCTTTTATATATGATATGAAATTACCTACGGAAATATTAAATGCCTTACCATTTTTTGTAACCTTGGTTGTTCTAGCATTTACATCTAAAAATTCACAAGCTCCAAGGGCTGTTGGGGAACCGTTCGATCCTGGTAAAAGATAATTTTATACAGATAAAACTCTACAATTTTTGTAGAGTTTTTTATTTGATAGACATAATGCTTGTGCAATATGAATAAAAATTCACTTTTTATTACAGTATTCAACTTTTAATGTTGTTATTGAATGTTTGTTATGATAAAATAATGAAGGTGATACTATGATTAATCAAGATAATGTTGAGTTAATGTTCGATGTTTTAGATGAGTCAGCTTTAATTCTATATCAAAAATACAAAACACCTTATTTAGAAGGTGTTATTAAAACTTGTGAAAACATTGTTTCCAATTCGGTAGAAGAAACAGATGATGATATAAAGATTGAATTGCTGAGCAAAATTAAAAAAATTTCTAATATTGATTTTCAAAAAGAAGAAATAAGAAAAGCATTTCAGTTTGCTTGTCTAAAGGGATATAAACACGAAAACATCTCTAATCAAATGATTACACCAGAAACAATTGGAATATTTATTAATTATTTAGTTACTAAACTTTATAATATAAAGAAAATTAATATATTAGATCCAGTTTCAGGTACAAGTAATTTAATCGCTTGTGTTGCTAATCACTTAGCTGAAGATGTTAATTTGTTTTGTGTAGAGAAAGATTTGCTATCTTATAAATTATCATTAACATTACTGGAATTATTAGGATATGGAGAACAAGTATTTTATCAAGATTCGTTAACCTATTTATCTCCAAAAATTGATCTAATCATCGGTGATTTTTCAGGGGTTGTTGAAAAAGAAATTTATTCATTGATTAAACACCATGGAAATAATATAATAGATGGCGGCTTCTTTTTAGGGGTGTTTGATGACTTGACAGTTTCAGAAAAAGTTTTAATTAAACACTCAAAAGATATAAATGAGATATGGAAGTTATTTGGATTAATTAAACTACCTAAAGGAATACTTAAAAATCAAAGTAAAAGCATTGTTATATTCCAGAAGACAGGTGAATTAGTAATACAACCTAAACGGTTCTTATTAGTTGATTTACCAGAGTTTTCAAACAAAGAAGATATGAAAATTGTAATTAATCATATAAATGATTGGTTTAAAAATACAGAATTTTATAAATTAGGAGAAAAATAAATTATGACAAAAATTATGGCTGTAAATGCAGGAAGTTCATCTTTAAAATTTCAATTATTAGAGATGCCTGAAGAAAAAACTATTACTAGTGGAATAGTTGAAAGAATCGGAATGAAAAAATCAGTCTTTACTATTAAAGTGAATGGAGATAAATTAGAAGAAACACTAGATATTAAAGATCACGGTGTTGCAGTAAATATTTTATTAAATAAGCTATTAGAGCTTAAAATTATTGCATCATTTGATGAAATATCAGGAGTTGGACATAGAGTAGTTCATGGTGGAGCTAAAATAGCTGAATCAATCATTTTAAATGAAGAAGAAATATCATATTTAGAAAGCATTGTAGATTTAGCACCATTACATTTAGGACCAAACTTAATTGGTATTAAAGCTTTTAAAGAAGTATTGCCAAACGTTAAACATGTAGGTGTATTTGATACCGCATTCCATCATACAATGCCTGAAGAATCATTCCTTTATGCAGTACCATGGGATTGGTATGAAAGATTCCAAGTAAGAAAATATGGGTTCCATGGAACAAGCCATAAATTTGTATCAGACAGATGTGCTGAAATTATGGGTAAAAAACCAGAAGAAGTAAATGTAATTGTTTGTCATATTGGTAATGGAGCTTCAATATGCGCTGTTAAAGGTGGACATTCAGTAGATACATCAATGGGATTCACTCCGCTTGAAGGTATTCCTATGGGAACTAGATCAGGTAATATTGACCCTGCAGTTGTTGAATTCATGATGAACAAGAAAGATAAAAAAGTTAAAGAAATAACCAATATCCTTAATAAACAATCTGGATATCTAGGTGTTTCAGGAGTTTCATCAGACTCAAGAGATTTAGTAGCTGAAGCTTCTAAAGGGAATCATAGAGCTCAACTTGCTATTGATGTTCAAGCAAAAAGAATTGCTGATTATATAGCTAGTTATTATGTATATATGGGTGGAGCAGACGCTATCGTATTTACTGCTGGTATTGGAGAAAATGCAAAATCAACTCGATCTAATGTTATTAACAGAGTTAAAGTTTTAGGCGTTGAAATTGATGAAGAAAGAAATGATTGTCGTGGTATTGAAAGATTAATTTCAACTGATGAATCTAAAATCAAAGTATATGTAATCCCTACAAATGAAGAAGTAATGATTGCTAGAGATACATTAGCTTTATTATAAGAAAACGATATATAAACACCTTTACTTTATAAGTAGAGGTGTTTTTTCTATCTTAAAATAGTTATTTAATATTGATTATGTTATAATTAACATGGTGAAATGCATGATAAATTTTAATTTGTTTATCCAATCAAGCTATTCCCTAAATGGATCTATTATAGATATAGATAAAGTAGTAGAAAAAGCAGTCAATTTAGGGTATAAGACTTTAGGATTAATTGACCACAATCACATGTATGGTGCTATTAAATTTTACAAGAAATGTTTAGCATCTAATATCAAACCAATTATTGGATTAGAAGTGTCATTAGAATCCAATTTTTTTGGTGTTTTGGACCTTCTATTAATCGCTAAGACCAATGTTGGATATAAAAATCTCATCAACATCAGTTCTTCAATAAGTTTAAATATTAGTACGAATATAGAGGATTTAAAAGAATACTTTAAGGACGTTGTGATTATTGTTAAAAGCGATGAAGGAACGATACCTAAAAATATTTATGAAGGTAATGCAAATAATATTAAAAACATAATAAAAGAACTTAAAAATTATACAGATGAAGTATATATTGGTTTAGATCTAAATGATTATAGTATTGAATTAAGAATAGCTCCCGAAATAGAAAAATTAGGTAAACTAGTTATTACAAATAAAGTTAGATATTATGAAAAACAAGATATAAAAACTTCTAATATCTTAGCTAAAATATTAAGAGAAGAAGAAAATACAGTAGGATTGTTTAAAAATGATGATATATATTATAACTTAAAACCAATTGATGAATTAAACAAAAGGTATTCAGCTTATCCTGAAGCAATTAAGAATACATTTAATTTAATAGAAAAATGTAACATTAAAATAGATTTAAAAACAAGACACCTACCAAAATATCCTTTGGAAGGTATTTCTTCCTATGATAAATTAGTCGAACTTTCAAACAAAGGATTAACTAGAAGGTTAATGCAAGCTAATAAATATAAACAAATTGAAGTATATAAAGAAAGGTTAGATTATGAATTAGGGATTATTCATAAGATGGGATATGAAGACTATTTCTTAATTGTATGGGATTTTGTTTTATATGCTAAGAAGAAAAGAATTTTAGTCGGACCAGGTAGAGGTTCAGCTGCAGGGTCATTAGTAGCTTATGTATTAGGAATTGTGGATGTTGATCCAATTGAACATGAATTATACTTTGAGAGATTTTTAAACCCTGAAAGAATCACAATGCCTGATATTGATATGGACTTCCCTGACAACAAAAGGGAAGAAGTTATTCAATATGTTATAGATAAATATGGGAAAGATAAAGTAGTTTCTATCATTACTTTTGGAACTTTCCAAGGTAAATCAGCGATTAGACATGTAGGTAGAATATTAGAAATCAATTCAGTAATATTAGATGAGTTATCAAAAAATCTATCTAGTTCAAAAAACTCTTTAGAAGTATTTAAAAAAGAATACCCTAAAGAATATTCATATTACATGAACATTGAAAATATCAAAGAATTGATTGAAATAGCGTCCAATTTAAATGGACTAGTTAAACATATTTCTACTCACGCAGCCGGAGTCATTATCAGTGGAGAAGACGTTAGAAATTATACACCTATTCAACCTGGATTGATGGGCGCTTATCAAACTCAATATGAAGCAAGTGATTTAGAAGATATTGGTTTATTAAAATTTGATTTTTTAGGTATCAGTAATCTTACAATTATCGCTGATACAGTAGATTTAATTGAAAAAACTACAGGGAATAAATTAAATATCTACAAAGTTCCATTGGATGATGAACCAACATTTAAATTACTTAAAGAGGTAAAAACACTAGGTGTTTTCCAACTTGAATCATCTGGAATGATGGATTTAGTAGGAAAAATGCAACTAGATAATTTCTCAGAAATAGCTACATGCATTTCTTTGTTTAGGCCTGGACCTATGGAAAATATCCCTGCATATTTAAGAAGAAGAAACAATGAAGAAAGAGTTACATATCCAGATCCAGATTTAATGCCTATTTTAAAGAAAACGAATGGTATTATTATCTATCAAGAACAAATTATGGAAATTGCTAATAAATTTGCAGGATACTCTTTAGGTGAAGCGGACGTATTAAGAAGAGCGGTTAGTAAAAAGAAGAAGCATGTTTTAGAAAACGAAAGATTAAAATTTGTTAAAGGGTCAATTAAACAAGGGTATCCTGAAAAAACTGCAAATATCATCTATGATTATATTGTCAAATTTGCTAATTATGGTTTTAATAAAAGCCATGCAGTAGCATATGCATTAGTAGGATATTGGATGGCTTACTTAAAAGCTAACTATGACAAGTATTTTATGTCTGTTCTTCTCAATGCTCAAATTGGCTCTATTTCAGGAACAAAACGCTATGTAATGGAATGTCGTAAAATGAATATCAAAATATTGC
>CAZZPD010000071.1:0-6880 GCA_964655885.1 uncultured Candidatus Izemoplasmatales bacterium
AATCAAAAACAGTTATTATTACTACAGGAACATTTATGGAAGCTAAAGTACTTATGGGAGATAAAGCGATAAGTCAAGGACCTGACAAACAAAAAGCTTCAGTTGGCTTAAGTGCTCATTTAAGAGAACTTGGTCATAAAACTTTTAGATTAAAAACTGGAACTCCAGCTAGAATCAAAAGAGATAGTGTTGATTTTAGCAAAATGGAATTGTCTCCTGGTGATGATTTTGCATATTCATTTAGTTTTGAACCTGAACATTTAAGAGTTTTAGATAAAGAATGGCCTTGCTATTTAATTCATACAAAACCTGAAACGCACGATATCATTAATAATAATATCAATAAATCATCAATGTATAGTGGTTTAGTTGAAGGGGTTGGGCCAAGATATTGTCCATCAATTGAAACAAAATTAGTTAGATTCAAAGATAAAGAAAGACATCAACTATTCATAGAACCTGAATCAGCTTCAATTGACGAAGTCTACTTACAAGGTTTTTCTAATTCTATGCCAAAAGAAATTCAAGAAGAAATGGTTCATTCATTACCCGGATTAGAAAAAGCAATAATTTCTAAATATGCATATGCAATAGAATATGATGCAATTGATTCAAAAACACTTTGGCCATCTTTAGAATCAAAAATAGTAAAAAATCTATTTTTGGCGGGACAAGTAAATGGGACAAGTGGTTATGAAGAAGCAGCTGCACAAGGATTAATGGCAGGAATTAACGCATCGTTGAAAATTGATAAAAAAGATCCATTTATTCTTAGAAGAGATGAAGCTTACATAGGCGTTCTAATAGATGATTTAGTAACAAGAGGAACAAAAGAACCATACAGAATGTTAACATCAAGAGCTGAATTTAGGCTATTATTAAGACATGATAACGCAGATCTAAGACTTACAGATTATGGATTTGATTTAGGCTTAATATCACAAGATAGATATAATAAATTTAATAAAAAAAGAGATGATATAAATAATATTATTTCGGATTTGAAAACAACATTCATTACACCAAAAAAAGAAGTAACCGACTACTTAATGGATCACAATTTAACTAATATTAAAGGGAAAATGTCCTTGTATGATTTGTTAAAACGACCAGATATAAATATGAACATAATAAGTGATATATTTAATTATAATTTTGATACAACAAAAGAAGCTATGGAGCAAGTTGAAATAAATATAAAATATGAAGGGTATATTCAAAAAGCAATAAAAGAAGCAAACAAACTAAAAAAAGAAGAAAACATCAAGATTCCAAATGATATAGATTATAGCCAAGTTCATAATTTAGCCTTAGAAGCCAGGAGCAAATTATCAGAGATTAAACCTCTAACAATATCTCAAGCAAATAGAATTAGTGGAGTAAATCCTACAGATATTCAGATGTTATTAATTCATTTAAGAAAAAAACTATGAAACATAAGTTTCATGAAATAACACAATATTATATAGTTATGTGATAGAATATATTGATAGGGAGTGAGTAATTTGTTTACAAAAAGAGAATATTTAGATAGTGATCTTAATAAACTATTAGAAGATTCCAAATTCTATAAATATTATGAAGAACTTATAAGCATAAATAAAATCACTAATTTAACAAGAATTACAGACCTAGATTCAGTATATTATAAGCATTTTTATGATTCGATTATATTAACCAAGTATCTACTTACAAAAGACAAAACTATTTTAGATGTTGGGGCAGGAGCAGGATTTCCATCAATTCCAATTAAAATAATAGACAATACTGTTAAAATTACAATAGTTGATTCGTTAAACAAGAGAATCAAATTTTTAGAAACATTAGTAGATAAATTATCATTGAGTAATGTTAACCTAATTCACGGAAGAGCTGAAGAACTTTCTAAATTAAATAAATTTGATATAGTAACATCAAGAGCAGTGGCGAGATTAAACATTTTAGTTGAACTTACACTGCCTTTTACAAAAGTAGGCGGATATTTTATTGCTTATAAATCATTCAATTATCAAGAAGAATTATTAGAAGCAAAAAATGGAATAAATATATTGGGTGGTTCAATTGAAAAAGTAATAGAATACGACATTAGCAAAGATGAAAAAAGGGTACTAATATTTATTAAAAAAATTAAAGAAACCAACTCAAAATATCCAAGAATTTATGGAAAAATAAAAAAATCCCCATTATAGGAGAAAACAATTTGGCAAGGAAAAAAACATACGCTTTTCAAGAAATTGAACAATATCATGAATATTTAGAAATTAAACATCTTCGTAGCAAAAATACGATTGTTTCAGGTGTGTTTTTAATTATGTTTATATTAACCCTCTCTTACATGCTTATTACAAAATATCCAATTACAACAATTATTCCTTTGTCCATAGGAATGGTTGGGTTATTATTAATAAACTTTATTTTATCTGCTTATGGAGATGAAAGTAATTCATATCTTAGAATTAATAAGTACATTTCATCTTTAGGGATGTTTACTATGGTATCAGCTATGATTATCATTTTTAGATCACCATCTTTAATCCCATTATTATTCGTTGCTTATTGTGTTTGTGCAATTTATCAAGATATTAAAGTTATTCTTATCAGTAATATTTATTTTGTAACTGCGATTTTAGTTATTGTAACTACATTCCCAGAATTATTGGTATCAATCAATGTTTCTAATGGAACCAACTTTAGTATTGTTTTCTTCTCAATGTTATTTTTAGTTATGTTATCTGTTTCAGCTTATATTATTACAAAAGAAAAATCATTCTTTTACAATCAAATTGCCAATTCAAAGGAAATAGAATATAGAAATATTGATTTATTATTGAAGTTGAAATATAAAAGCGGAAAAGACGATAAAAATTTTATGAATCATTATCACAAAGCTAATGATTTATTAAAAAAATTCAGTGAATTAATTGAATTACCCAATATATTTGAAGAGAAAATAAATATTTTAATTGATTTAGAAAATAAAGTATCTGATGAAGAAATTTTAAAAAAACATATTGATTTTACTATAAACGATTTAAATAGGTTTAGAAAGCTATTGATTAGTAATAACGCTAAACTGAATAGAATTGCAGTTAAAATGAGCAATACAAGAGAATCTAAAGTTAAAAAAAGAGAAATATTCTCTGCAACACATTTCAAAAGTTTCAACAAACCTTCAGAATCATCAGAAACAAAGATTATTGCGTTTGTAATATTCTATGTAGCTTTAAAGAAGGGATTTATTGGTATTGATAAATTATCTGACAAAGATATTTATAACACCATAACGAATACAGATTACTTCTATTACATAGATTCAAAGATTATGAGAATTTATCAAGAAAATTCTGATGTTTTTGATGCGATTATTTCTGATGCTTTTAGCAAAGGAGGTAAAAAATAATGTTTAGAGACTTCTTAAATAAAGTATTTAATACAGAATTCCTTCCTATGAGTGAAGTTAGAAAAATCAAAGTTTGGCTTGTGATGGGTTTTTTAACAATACTAACAATCATTACAATTCCTTATTCAGCTTTCTTTGATTATTCATTAGCTATGAAAATTATTACAATTTCAGTTTTATTCTTATTGATGGGATTCATGTTCTTGTTGATTAAAATAAAGAAACCTTTATTAGCCATTCAGTTATCAATTATTTATTCAATATTATTAATGTTGTATTATACACAAGGCGTAAATAGTTTTTATGCATATATATTCTTTTATATATCTCTAAGTATTATTATTTTTTATCAAGAATTATTTTCTTATCTAGTATATGGAACAATTGTTTTAGTTGTTGGGGGTTATTATACTGTAGCGTTTAGAGATGGATTGGTTACTGCTACAGACATTACTGGAGCTGCGTATGTTTATTTAGCCATACTTATTTTGTTTTATTTTATTAACTTAATACATATTTTACATAACGAGAAAATATATACAGATTTAAATTATGACTGGGTTAAAATGACCCAAGTGATTCATAGCTATCAAGAGGATATTCTTTATTATCTTGAAGATATAAGACAAGATGCTCATAAAGCTCCAATTTATGAAGACTTAGAGTTTCAAAAAGCTGCTTTTGAATTAAGTGAATTTATTGCTAAACAGATATTAAAAGATGGTAGCGAAATAGTTAATTTAATGGATTTATATGTTTATATTCATGAAAAAGGATTAAACAATTTATTAAAAAATAGTGAAATATCAGTTTCAATGAAAAAGATTTCAAATATGTTAGGAAAATACTTATTAAATGAAAACACAGATATGTTTTCTATGATTATTAATTTCTATATTAGATTCCAAGAAACAGAAGTATATAAAGAAAATCGATACAGTTATAAAATAGAAGACATAACTGAATATAAAGACGAACAAGTAATTGCATTTTGTTTAATCTATTCATATTTAACATATGAAATAGAAAAAGATAAAATGTGGAAGCAAATTGAAAGATTAGATGAAGAAATAAATGTCTTTGAAAACATTGAATTAAAGGAATTTTTCTCAAATGAAGTAATTGCTTTTTACAATGATAATTATGAAATGATTATCAATCATTTCAGCGAAAAGAAGTAGGGTTGATTTATGAGTTTAACAATATCAATAGCGAATCAAAAAGGTGGAGTTGGAAAAACAACAACAGCTATAAATTTAGCTAGTTCATTAAGTGATTTAGGAAAAAAAATACTATTAATTGATTTAGATTATCAAGCAAACGCAACAACTTGTATGGGAATTAATAGAGGAAGCTTTGAAAAATGTGTTTTCGATTTATTTACAAGAGAAGCAAGTTTTGAAGAAGTGCGATTAAAAACAAAAAATGAATTAATTGATGTTTTACCAGCCAGAACCTTAGTACAAGGAATAGAAGAAAAAATAATTCTTGATTCAAATAGAGATTATATTCTTCATTCAACGCTAACAAAAGTTAAAGATAATTATGATTATATATTGATTGATTGTCCACCATCATTAGGATACATTACTACAAATGCATTAATGGCTTCTGATGGTGTTATGGTGCCGGTTCAATGTGAGTTTTTAGCCATGGATGGGTTGACTCAATTACTAAATACGGTTAGATTAGTTCAAACAAAGAAAAAATTGAACCATGAAACATTAACGATATTTGGTGTATTATTAACAATGCTAGATGCTAGAGTAAATTCGGGATATCAAATAGTTAATGAAATAAAAACATATTTTAATGAAAAAGTATTTCATACAATAATACCTCGTAATATCACATGCTCAAATGCAACATTTTATGGGGTTCCAGTTACTGTATTTTCACCAAAAAGTAAATCTTCAATTGGGTATAAAAAATTAGCAAAAGAGGTGATTAGCCGACATGAACAAAGATGAATTTATTAAAAGAGGACTAAGTGATCTTCTAAAAGAAAATGAAATTATTGATATTGAAAAAGAAGAAGTTATTGATATTGAAATTAATACCATACAGCCAAATCCTTTTCAACCGAGAAGACACTTTGAAAAACAAGCTTTAAATGAGCTTGCTGAGTCTATTAGAAGCAATGGGGTGTTACAACCCGTAATTGTTAAAAAAGTCTCTAGTGGCTATATGCTAGTTACTGGCGAAAGAAGATGCAGAGCATCAACAATCGCTGGCTTTTCAACAGTGCCAGCAATTGTAAGAGATTATAATAATCAATATCTAGCTGAACTAGCACTTCTAGAAAACATTCAAAGAGAAGATTTAACAATCGTTGAGGAAGCTGAAGCTTATCAAAACGCGATTAAATCTTTAAATTTAACGCATTTAGAACTAGCCACAAAAATAGGTAAAAGCAGATCTTATGTATCAAATGCTTTAGGTATCCTATCTTTACCTGAAGAAGTATTAAATGAAATTAATAAAGGTAATATCACAATGGGTCATGCAAGATCTCTATCAAAGCTTAAAGATATTAATCGTATTAAAAAAATATCTAAAATGATTATTGATGAAAGATTGACTGTAAGAGATATTGAATCTTTAGTTAAGAAAGAAGAAAAGAAAGTTAAAATAAAGAGAAAGAATATAAACCAACATTTCCAAAATGATTTAAATCAGACAAGAGATTATTTTAATGAAAAAGTAAAATTAAAATCTCCTATAAAAGTATCATCTAATAAAATAGTAATTACATTCCAAAATGAAGAAGAATTAGAAACTTTTAAGAAAGCATTAGTAATAAAAGATGAATAATCAAAATATAGAAATCAAAGAAGGTAGTGTTTTAATTTTAAAAAAAGGTCATCCTTGTGGAGAAAACCTTTGGGAAATTACAAGTTTTGGAGTGATATGTAAAATAAAATGCTTAGGTTGTGGAAGAATTGTTATCATAGATAGAACAGAATTAAAAAAACGCATAAAGAAAGTAGTAATAAAAGATGAATAAAATATTAGAAGAAATCATAGAATTTAGAAACAAAAGAGGGTGGAAAGATCATGACACTCCACAATCTCTAGCTAAATCGATTATAATTGAAGCTGCAGAACTATTAGAAAATTATCAATGGGAAGATAGTGAACCTGATTTAGAAAACGTAAAAGAAGAATTAGCGGATGTATTAATCTACTCTTTAGCGATGGTCAGTGATTTAGGATTGGATCCTGAAAAAATAATCAGAGAGAAACTAATTAAAAATAAGATAAAATATCCAGATTAATTAGACATAATCCGCTCTAGAAGGTTAAATCTTAGCGATTATATTAAAAATATAATATTTTTTGGAATTTATAGAAAATAATAATTGACAAATAAATATATAAATAGTAAAATATTATTCGCATTGCTAAGAGATAATTTTTTTTATGGGCCTATAGCTCAGGTGGTTAGAGCGCACGCCTGATAAGCGTGAGGTCGGTGGT
>CAZZPD010000072.1:0-6807 GCA_964655885.1 uncultured Candidatus Izemoplasmatales bacterium
ATCTCTCCTCCCGCCTGCTAATCAATATATGAAAGAGTACTTTGTCTACATGCTTTTATGCGAGGGTCAGAGCATCTATACCGGCTATACTGTTGATCTTGAGGCGCGTATAAAGAAACACTGGACAGGAAAGGGCGGGGCAAAGTATACAAGGGCATTCAGGCCTCTTCAGGTGCTCTGTGCATGGCGTGTGGCGGGTAATAAGGGCAATTCCATGAGGGTGGAGGCTTTTATCAAGTCGCTTACAGTTATGGAGAAGAGGGGCCTTGCGGGCAGTCCGGGTGAGCTAATGGGGCTTCTTAACGGTTCTGGGAGAGCCGGTTTATGCGGTCTTGAGGTTGAGGCTGTTGCTGTTGATCATATTGCGGTGGAGTGATTTTGGGTTTATTGGGGTTTAGGGGGCAGAGCATGTTTTGGATGCCTAGGGTCAGAGCCTCATGATTATTTTTCTGTGTAAAATACCTGACGGGGTCAGAGCATCAATAGAATGTTCTGAAAAATGTATAAAATATTATTGCTGCATATATTAAGTTTAGTAATTTCTAGTTTTGGAGGATATAAATGGCAGTTATTATAGACGGCAAAAAGGTAGCCGCAGAGATGAGAGAGGATATCCGCAGCAGGGTATCCGAAATTAAAGAGGATACCGGCAGAATTCCGGGCCTTGCAGTGGTTCTCGTAGGAGATGATCCGGCATCTGCGGTTTATGTCAGAATGAAAGGCAAGGGATGCGATGAGGTTGGGATGAATTCTTTTCAGCAGGTATTGCCTGAGAGCACATCCCAGGATGAGCTCCTGAAAATTGTAGATGAACTTAATAATAATCAGGATGTGAGCGGAATACTGGTGCAGCTCCCCCTCCCCAAACATATAGATGAGCATGCTGTTGTAAACGCAATCTCCCCGGAAAAGGACGTGGACGGGTTCCATCCTGTTAATACCGGTAAAATGGTCATAGGCGAGGATTGCCTTCTTCCATGCACTCCCTATGGATGTCAGGAGTTGATATACAGATATGTTCCTGACCTTAAAGGAAAGCATCTCGTTGTTGTCGGGAGGAGCAATATTGTAGGAAAACCAGTGGCCAATATGATGCTTCAGAAGAATGACAGGGCGAATTGCGTTGTAACTGTCTGTCATACCGGGGCTGATGATATATCTGTTTATACAAAACAGGCTGATATTTTAGTTGTAGGTGCGGGCAGGGCTGGTACTGTAACCGGTGATATGGTTAAAGAAGGGGTTGTTGTCATTGATGTTGGTGTAACCCGCATTCCTGACCCCGCTGATTCCTATAAACAAAAGCTTTAAAGGTGCTATTTTAAGCACCTTTTCTTTTTGCCTATAAAAATATATCAATATTTAGTATAATATTATTAGTGATTACTTTAGGAGATTAAAATGCAAACAAAACTAGAAAAAGCCTACAAAAGGAATATCATATTAGATTACTTCCATATGTTCTTTAGAAACACTAATTTTACACATGGGATTTGGGTAGCTTATCTTTTAATCAGAGGGTTTAACTTAATAGATGTAGGATTATTTGAAATGATTTTTCATATATCAAGCCTAACGATGGAAGTCCCTACTGGAGTTATAGGTGATTTATATGGTAGAAAGACAAGTAGAGCTTTAGGAATATTAACTTATTTTATTTATATAGCAATCATGCTTTTATCAATGAATTATTTCTTAATTATTGTTGGGTTTATTTTCTGTGGTATCTCATATACATTTGAATCTGGAAGTGGCGATGCTTTAGTATATGATAGTTTAAAAGAAATTGGTCAAGAAAAAAACTTCATGAAAGTGAACGGATTAAGAGAAGTAATATATCAAGCAGCTACGGTTCTTGTTTTAGCTATAACAGGGTTATTATTAGAAGGAAAGCATCAACTAGACTATATCTTAACAGCAATCATGTTTGTTATTGCTTTAATAACAATTTTAATGATGAAAGAAACACATATTCCACATGAAGAAAAAAATCTTAGTTTTAAAGAAAGAATAAATAATCATTTTATTAAAACTTGGAAAGTTGTTACATCGAATAAAAGATTAACATTATTAATTGTAATAGGTGCACTTTTATTCGCTCCTGTTACTAGTTTATTTATCTTTGCTCAAGAGTATTTTATTTGGCAAGGATTTAGTGAAAGATTTATGTTGTGGTTTTTAGCTGGCCATTCGTTATTCGCTGCAATTGGCGGTTTACTAGCAAGTAAAGTTGAGAGTAAATTTGGTGAAAAGAAGTTAATGTATTTCTTGCCAATTGTATTAGTTATATGTTTCTTTTCTACGCTAATACCAATTTATGGTTTCATAGGTTTTATAATTATTGGGTTCATAGATAGTTTGTTCTTTGTGGTCATATTTGACTATATCAATAAACTAATTCCTTCTGAAACAAGAGCTTCAGTTTTAAGCTTTTTTGGAATGTGCTTTAGTATAGTAATGATACTTACTTTTCCGATTATGGGAATTATTGGTAAAAGTTTTACTATATTGTGGTCTTACATATTTATTTCAATTATTATATTGATAGTAGTTATTGTGCTATTAATAATATTAAAGAATAATCATTTAGAAGAAAATCAATTAACGATACACTCTAAAGAATAATTAATGATAAAATATAGATGGTGATAACATGAAAAACAACAAAGTAATTGTAATAGGAGGCGGAGCTAGTGGTATTTTAGCTGCTATAACAGCTAAAAGAAACCACGCTGATGTTACTATTATTGAAAAAAATTCAAGGATTGGAAAGAAAATATTAGTTACTGGAAATGGTAGATGCAATTTTACTAATTCATTAACTAATGTTTTGGATTATAATAATCCTGAATTTGTATCTTATGGATTAAGTGTTTTTAATCCTCAAAGAACAATGAGTTTTTTTAATGAACTAGGAATCGTTCCTAAAATTGAAAATGAAGGAAAAACATATCCTTTAAGTGAACAAGCTTCTAGCATTATAGATGTTTTTCTATATGAATTAAAACGCTTAAATATTGAAGTTATCACTGAAGCAATTGCATTTAAAATTATCAAGAAAAGAAATGAATTCGAAGTATTTTTAGAAGATGGAAGAAGTTTTATTGCTGATAAAGTGATTATTGCTACAGGTGGTAAAGCAATGCCAAAAACTGGTAGTGATGGTAGTGGGTATGAAATAGCCAAAATGCTTGGCCATAAAATCATTCCTGTTTTTCCAGCATTAGTTAAGTTAAAATTAGAAAGCCCATATTTAAAACATCTAGAAGGAATTAAAATGCCTGCAATAGTAGAACTTATCCATAATGATCAAGTAATCCAAAAAGAAAGTGGAGATGTATTATTTGGAAATTATGGAATCAGTGGACCTACGATACTTCAGTTAAGTAGAAAAGCAATGGATTTATTCAATAAAAATCAAACAGTGTATATTAAATTGATATTAGTATCCCAAATTTCTAAAAAAGATGTTAGCGAAAGATTTAATCAATCAATGAATAAACCAGTTGATTTTAGTTTGATAGGATTAATCAACAAGCGCTATATCTCAGCTATTATAAAAGAAGCTAAAATTGAAAAACAAAACACATTAGTTAAAGATTTAACTGACAAACAGTTAAATGAGTTAATTAATCTTTTGTTTGATTGGCGTTTTCTTATAAAAGGTAGTAAATCATTCCATGATGCTCAAGTAACTGCTGGAGGAGTTTCAACAGATCAAATCAATCCTATGACAATGGAATCAAAAATAGTCAAAGGACTATTTTTTACAGGTGAAGTGATGGATATTGATGGTAGATGTGGAGGATATAATCTTCAATGGGCATGGTCAAGCGGATATTTAGCAGGAGAATCCGCCGCTAAGGAGAATAACGATGATTAGAATAACTAATTTAAATCTTAAACTTGATGATGCAATAGATTATCCAAGTGAACTAGCTAATCTTAGAAGATTAGTTATTTCGAAGTACAAAATTAAGCCTAATCATTTATTGTTATTAAAAATATTTAAAAAAGCAATTGATGCAAGAAAGAAATCTAATGTTCATTTTGTATATACTGTGGAAGCTGAAATATGCGATGAAGATAAGTTTCTTTTAAAGCAGTTACCTAATATACAAAAAGCATCTAACTTAGAATATAGAGAAGTTAAGAAAGGTAAAATTGATATTTATAACCAACCTGTTGTTGTAGGATTTGGTCCAAGTGGCATCTTTGCAGCATTATTATTGTCTAGAAGAGGATATTCACCAATTGTTCTAGAAAGAGGATACGATGTAGCTAAGAGGACTAAAGAATGGAACGACTTCATTAATGGAGGGGAGTTTAATGAAAATGCATCAGTTCTCTTCGGAGAAGGAGGAGCTGGTACATTCTCAGATGGGAAACTAACCACACTAATTAATGATATTCGTTGTCGTTTTGTTTTAAAAGAACTAGTAAAAGCAGGAGCACATCCCGAAATTATACATGTTAATAAACCTCACATTGGTACAGATGTATTAAAAAAAGTTATTAAAAATATTAGAGAAGAAATAATTAAAAATGGTGGTACTATTAAATTTAATTCAAAAGTTACAGATTTTGTAATTGAAAATAACAAAATCAAAGCTTTAATAGTAAATGGTTCAGAAAAAGTACCAACAGAGATTTGTCTATTAGGAATAGGACATTCAGCAAGAGATACATATAAAAAACTATTAGAGAAAAAAGTTAAGATTGAACAGAAAGCCTTTAGTGTAGGGGTAAGGGTTGAGCATTCTCAAGAAATGATTAATAAGTCTCAATATGGCGATTTCCATAATCATCCTGCTTTAAAAGCAGCTGATTATAAATTAAGTTATCATTCTGATAGTGGCAGGAGTGCATATACTTTCTGTATGTGTCCAGGAGGCTACGTTGTAAATTCATCAAGTGCTCCTGAAACAGTCTGTACTAACGGTATGAGTTATTCAAGAAGAGATGGATTACTTGCTAATAGTGCATTACTTGTAAATGTAACACCAGAAGATTATAAATCTAAAGATCCATTAGCTGGTGTATATTTTCAAGAAGAGATTGAAAAAAAAGCATATCAAGCAACAAAAAATAAATTCTATGCTCCTATACAATTAGTAAAAGATTTTTTAGAAGATAAAAAAACTACTGGCTTAGGTAAAATAACTCCAACTTATATGCCTGGATATGAATTTGTTGAAATAAAAAATATATTACCTAGTTTTGTAACAAAAACATTAAAAGAAGCAATCCTTAATTTTGATAAGAAAATAAAAGGATTTATAAATAAAAACGCTGTATTAACTGGACCGGAAACAAGGTCTTCATCACCAATTAGAATTTTAAGAGATAATAATCACCAATCTAATATTATTGGATTATATCCTATGGGCGAAGGCGCAGGATATGCTGGAGGAATCATGTCTTCAGCTGTAGATGGTATTAAAACAGCGGAAAAAATAATTGAAAAATATGTCTTTTAAGCATTACTTTCTATATTATAAGTAGTAAATGATATAATAAAATTTGAGGTGACAATATGGAAAAAGTATACGATTTAATCATCATAGGAGCTGGCCCTGCTGGATTAACAGCTTCAATATATGCAAAAAGAGCTATGTTAGATTTCTTATTTTTAGAAAAATGGTTACCAGGTGGTGAAATTGCTAATACATATGAAGTGGAAAACTATCCAGGTATTAATTATGTATCAGGAGCCGAATTAGCTGATAAAATGATTGATCACACAAAAGATTTAGGAATTAAAATCTGTTTAGAATCTGTAGAAGAAGTTGATTTTACACAAAAGATTAAAAAAATAGTTACAAACTATAATACTTACTATACTAAAACAGTCCTCATAGCTACAGGGGCTTCATCAAAAAAATTAGGGTTACCTAATGAAGATGACTTCAGAGGAAGAGGAATTTCTTACTGTGCTGTATGTGATGGAGCTTTGTTTAAAGATAAAACTGTAGCTGTTGTAGGTGGCGGAGATGTAGCAGTTGAAGATGTAATTTATCTATCAAGAGTAGCTAAAAAAGTCTATCTAATTCATAGAAGAGATTCACTAAGAGCAGCTAAACGCTATCAAGAAAAAATGTTCAAACAAGAAAATGTTGAAATGATATGGGACTCAGAAGTAACTTCATTTAACGGTAAAGATTATTTAGAATCAATTGATGTAGTTAATAAGAAAACCAAGGAAAAAATAGTTATTGAAGTTAATGGAGTATTTGTGGCTATTGGAATGATCCCTAATATTAGTTTCTTGAAGGACTCAATCAAATTGAGTGAAACAGGCTGGATTATCACAGATGAATTTTTAGAAACTTCTGTTGAAGGAGTATTCGCCGCCGGAGATGTTAGAGATACATCATTAAGACAAATAGTAACAAGTGTTAGTGATGGCGCAATGGCTGTGAGTATGGCTCAAAAATATCTATAAAAATATTAAAATGCTAGAAAAATATTTTCTAGTATTTTTTTTATGATATAATGTTTAAAACCGCGGAGGATTAATATGAAGATAAGTGATATAGTATATGAGCATATAGATAAAGTTAGAGTGATGGAAAGATTCGACATGGTTAGCATGCCAAAGAAAGCAACATGGTATCTTCAATTGTTAGCTTGGATTTTGGCTTTACCAGAAACTTACATGGTAAAAGCTAAAATAATTAAGAAAAATATCAAAGGATTAAAAGGACCATACATTTTATTATGTAATCATAATAGTTTTTTAGATTTTAAAGTAGCTACCAGAGCAGTTTTTCCTAGAAAATCTACATACATAGTAGCTGTAGATGG
>CAZZPD010000073.1:0-6750 GCA_964655885.1 uncultured Candidatus Izemoplasmatales bacterium
ACATAGCCAAAATTGTCATTTGTCTTGTTTGTTCTTTTTTTGTAAGAACTTTTTTCTCACTCATATTAAATTTTCCTTTCCAGGCCTTTTAAAGGTCCCATAAGTTTTATTTATTTTAAAAGATTAAACGTTTGCTTTTATTTCTTTAATCTTATTAAAATCTATTTGTTTAAGCATTGCTAAAATTTGTTGTTTAACTGCTTTATAATCATCTTCATGGATAATTGAAGTGGTTGAATGAATATAACGTGAAGGCATTCCAATTGTACATACTAATACACCTTCTCTAGATAACTGTACAGCTGCTGCATCAGTTCCTCCAAGTGATTTATAATACTGGAATTTGATATTGTTTTCTTCAGCTGTTTTTTCGATGAATTGTTTCATCCCTTGATGAAGAATTGCTTTAGGGTCGTAAAATCTTACTAAGAATCCATTCCCTAAAGTTCCGCCAACTTCTGTTTCAGTAAAAGTATCTTGACAAGGTGAACAATCAACAGCGATAAATAAATCAGGTTTGATTTTAAATGAAGATGTTTGTGCTCCTCTTAACCCTACTTCTTCTTGAACGTTAGCTCCTGCATATAATCTGCATGATAAGTCTTCTTTTTTTACATCTTCTAAAATGTCTAAAGCCATCGCACATCCAAAACGATCGTCCCAAGCTTTTGAAAAATATTTTTTACCATCAGCCGAAACTGTATAGTTATTACGAAATACTATTTGTTGACCAATTTTTATACCTAGTTTTTTAGCATGTTCTTTGTTATCGGCTCCAATGTCTAGGAAAAAATCTTCAAAACTAGCAACTTGTTTAGTAGTTTTGTCTCTTAATAAATGAGGTGGTTTTGCCCCAACAACACCTGGGATAAAACTTCCGTCATCAATAACAACATCCATATGTTGAGAAACCATAACTGTAGGAGATATGCCTCCAATAGCTAACATTTTAATTGTTCCATTTTTATTAATTTCTTCAACCATAGCACCAACTTCATCCATATGTCCAGCTATCATAACAGTAGGACCATCAATATCTTTATTGATGACACCAAATATTGATCCTAAATTGTCTTGAATTATTTCTTCAGATGTAGCTTCCAAATGTTTTCTCATATATTGTCTGACATATTTTTCATGTCCTGATACACCAGGCAAGTTAACTAGTTCTTCATATAGTTTTTTCATGTAATTCTCCTTTATAAATTGCTTTAATGTAATAAATGCGATTTCCTTTTTCTACAAATTTCATTTCAAATTCTGTTTGTACATTATCTTTAGGTAGGTTTTTATATAAGTCTAAACTAATCTCTTCAATGACATATTTACTATGATTGTTGAATGACATCATTGAAAATTCAAATAGTTTATAATTATCTGTTTTTACTCTGATTTCTCCATTATTTACTAGAATATTGCTATATCTATCTAGATATTTTTTACTAGTTAATCTCTTTTTTGCATGTCTATTCTTAGGCCAAGGATCTGAGAAATTTAAGTAAATTGTACTCACTTCAAATTTTGCAAAAATATTTTCTATATTTTCTGCATCAATTCTAATTAGTTTCACATTGAGTAAAGGTTTTTCTAATAGTTTTTCTATTCCTCTAACAATAACAGAATCGAATTTTTCTATCCCGATAAAATTTATGTTTTTATTAAGCGTAGCTTTATCTACTATAAATTTACCTTTCCCACATCCTATTTCTAGTTCAATAGGATTACTATTATTAAAAAGTTTATTCCATAATCCTTTGTTTTCATTTGGCTTTTTAATGACAATATGAGAATTTTTTTCGATTAGTTCTTTAGCGTGTTTAACATTTCTTAACCGCATTTTATTCTCCAGCTAATAATTCAATGCTTTCAGCATAGATAGCTGTAGCTATAATCATTTTATCAATATCTAGATATTCATTTGGCTGATGTGCTAGTTCTTCATCACCAGGGAATAGAGCTCCAAAGGCTACTGCTTTATTCATTTTTCTAGCGTATGTTCCTCCACCGATTGTAAATATCTTGGTTTCTGTATCATTACTATATTTTTGATACGCAGATAATAGAGATTTAATCAGTTTATCTTCTGGTGAAACATAATGTGGTTTAGAATGATTAATGTATTTATATTTAACACCGTAAGCTGCTCCAGCTTCGGTCATCTTAACTTCGCCAGCTTTGAAATCATAGTTTCTAGGATATCTAATGTTCAATCCTATTTTAAGATCTTCACCGTCATAATTAATAATTGCTAAATTATTAGTTAATCCCTTCATTTCTTTATCATAACAAGATAACCCTAATTTATTACCTTTATTATCAAACGAAAGGTATTTATCCATAAATTGTATAAAGTTTGCTTGTGAATAATCTTTTAAGAAATCTACCATTAAATGAATTGCATTAACGCCTAAATCAGGCATTGCTGCATGAGCATTTTTACCATAAATTGTATATTTATTGCCTTCTATTTTTCCCTGATAATTGTTTTCTTCTAAGAATTTTTTGAATTCTTTAGAAAGATTTTTCTTTAATATAGCAGTACATTCATCAGGAACCACATTATATCTTTCTCCTGCTGAAATAGATTCAATGATAGCATCTTTTTCTTTAGCAGTGAAATCATACATATAGATTCCTTTTTCTCCATATATTAATGGGAATTCTGCATCAGGAGCGAATCCAATATCTGGCATTTTTTCTTTTTCTAAATATCGAAGAACTCCACGCATACCTGTTTCTTCATCACAACCAAGAATTATTCTTACTTTCTTATTTAGTTTAATTCCTTTATCTTTTATCATTTTCAATGCTAAATATGCAGCTACTGTAGGTCCTTTATCATCCATTGCACCTCTTGCATAAATCTTACCATCTTTTTGTATCGCTGAAAAAGGTGGATTATCCCATTTTCCTCCAGCAGGAACAACATCTAAGTGCCCTAAGATTCCTAACACTTCTTCCCCAGTTCCATATTCGATATGCCCTGCATAATTGTCTATGTTTTTAACTAGAAAACCATCTTTTTTTCCATAATCTAACATCATATCTAGCGCTTCTCTAATTTCTTTGCCAAAAGGTTCTTCTAAATTACTAGGATCATACGCTTCTAATACTGTAGGTATTTGTAGTAATTTAGTTGTTAATTCAATAAATTCTTCTCTATAATTTTTTGCGACTTCTAACCAATTCATAATTTACACCTCACTTATATATGATAACATATGTTTTATTATTTTTAAATTAAAATTAACTGAGTATATATTATATATATACCAATTTGACTTTATTTAATATATAAGTATAATATATATATAAAAAAACAGTAAAGTTGGTACTATAATGGTCAGAAAGATAGAGATGAAAAACTTAACTTGTTCAAACTGTATTTCAAAGGTTGAGAGAAGAACTTCACGTTTACCTTATGTAAACAGTGCTTCTTTCAATTATGCAAAACAGATTCTTTTAGTAGACTTTAAAGATAATTATGATGAAGATATCGCGTTAAAGGAAATTAAAGAGATAGTTGACGTTTTAGAAGATAATATTGTTACACATTATTATGAAGATAAAGTAATTGAAAAGAAAATAAATTTCTTCAAGGAATATAAAATAGTTTTAGTTGGTATGTTATTGATTTCAATAACTTTTTTTGGTTTTAGAATATTTCCAATGATAAATAGTATTTTTGGTACAAATTTAAGACCATTAAATGATACTTTGAAAATAATTTTTTATTGGGTAGGCTATGTTTTATTAATCTCTAAACTTTTAATACAACAAGTTAAAGGTATAAAGCAGTTTAATATTTTTAATGAAAATACATTAATGATTATTGCAACTTTAGCAGCTATGATTATTGGTAAATATGAAGAAAGTGTTGGCGTTGTTGTATTATATTCGGTTGGTGAATATTTACAGACAAGAGCTGTTCAACATTCAAGGAATGAGATTTCTGCTTTGGTAAATTTAAAAATAGATTTTGCCAATATTGTGATAAATAATAAGATAGTAATTAAAGACCCTTCCTTGATTAAAGTCGGGGATGAGATATTAGTTAAGAATGGAGAAAGAATTCCTGTTGATGGAAAAATAATTTTGGGTTCTACTTCTTTAAATACTTCTGAGCTAACTGGGGAAACAAAGCTTAAAACCGTTGATGTTGGTGATAGTGTTTTAAGTGGTAATATTAATGTCGGAGACGTAATCCATGTTGAAGCTAGTAAGGAATATAAAAATTCAACATTAGCTAAAATTATTGATTTAATCGAAAATTCAACTAATTCAAAATCCAAGAGAGAAATGTTTATTACTAAGTTTGCTAGAGTATATACACCAATCGTTGTTGGTATGGCTTTGTTATTAGTAATTTATGGTTTAATCTTTGATCCTACAAATGTATTTACTCCTACTGGATATGTTTATAGAGCGGCTATTTTCTTAGTTATTTCATGTCCTTGCTCTTTAGTGTTAAGTGTTCCATTATCGTATTATGCAGGAATAGGTACCGCTGCTAAAAATGGTATTTTATTTAAAGGTTCAACGTATTTACATCTAATTAATGATGTTGAAACCATTGCATTAGATAAAACAGGAACTTTAACATATGGAGATTTCTTTGTTAAAGAATATTCAAGTGATGAAACATTAAGACTAGCTGCATCAATTGAAAAGTTTTCAAGTCATCCAATTGCTACAGCAATTGTAGAACATAATCAAATGCCATTACTAAAAGTAAGAAATGTGAAAGAAATTCCTGGATATGGTATTTCAGGTATTATTGATAAAAAAGAGATATTAGCGGGCAGTAAAAACTTTCTTGAAACTAATAACATCGAAGTAACTGTGGATAAATTGAGTGTTGGTTCATATACTTATGTTGCATATGATAAACAATTTATAGGTTATATTATCGTAAAAGATGAGTTAAAAGAAACTTCTATGGAAACTGTTAGAGAGTTCACTAAACATTATGATACATTAATGTTAACAGGAGACAATGAAAGAAGTGCTAGAGATATTGCAATGCAATTAGGTGGTATCGAATACTACGCTGAATTGTTACCGGAACAGAAATTAGAGAAATTTAATGAAGTTAAAACGAATTCAGTATCATTATTTGTTGGAGATGGAATTAATGATGCCCCTTTATTAAAGAATGCTGATATTGGAGTTTCTTTAGGTTCTGCGACTGATTTAGCAATTGAAGTATCTGATATTATTATCATTGATAATGATATAAGATTGCTAGATAAAGCAATAAAAATTGGTAGAAAAACAAAAAGAATATCTGGAGAAAATATTATTTTCTCACTTGTTGTAAAAGCAATATTTTTAATCATGTCAACATTAGGATTTATGTGGATGTGGTTATCAATTTTCGCTGATGTAGGTGTAGCTATCTTATGTGTATTAAATGCATTAAGAATTATATATCAAAAAAAATATTTAGAAATTAAACATAAAAATAAAAGTGTAATCGACTAGGGATTACACTTTTTTTATATCTAATGTTTAATCATTCCGTATTTCTTTTTACCTTTTCTAATAATTGTATATTTATTACCAAAGGCATTTTCTTTTTTAATAAGAAAATTAAAATCATTAATTTTATCTCCGTTAACACTAATTGCATTTCCTTTGATTAGATCTCTTGCTTCTCTTTTAGATTTGACGAGTTCAGTTTCTAGTAAAGCATCTGTGATTAATAATTCTTCGGATGTTTGAACTGTTGGCAATCCTTTGAATCCCATTTCAATTTCCTCTACATCAAGATCTTTTATTTCTCCACTAAATAAAGCTTTCGTAACATGAATTGCTTTTTCTAGTTCTTTTTCACCATGAACTAATCTAGTTATTTCTTCAGCTAATACTTTTTGAGCTTCTCTAAATTCAGGTCTTTTGTTCACTTCTGCTTCAAGTCTTTCAATTTCTTCTCTTGACAAGAATGTAAATTGTTTAAGTCTCATAATCACATCAGCATCTGCAGTGTTAATCCAGTATTGATAGAATTCATATGGTGATGTTTTTTCTTTATCTAACCATAATGCACCGGATTCAGTTTTGCCAAATTTAGTACCATCTGATTTAGTAACTAATGGGAATGTAAAGCC
The DNA here is from genome assembly GCA_964655885.1 of uncultured Candidatus Izemoplasmatales bacterium. Classification (GTDB taxonomy): domain Bacteria; phylum Bacillota_I; class Bacilli_A; order Izemoplasmatales; family Hujiaoplasmataceae; genus 4572-104. Next base: position 6,111 of record CAZZPD010000073.1, read on the forward strand.
ATATGCTTTAGCTTCAATTGTATGTATTTTTCTAATTAACTCTAGCCCAGCTGTAATATTACCCCATTGATCTTGTCCACCAATTTGAAGGCTACAATTATGGTTCTTAAATAAATGCTCAAAATCCCATGCTTGTAAAATTTGGTATGCAAATTCAGTAAATGAAATTCCATTTTCTATTCTAGATTTAACTGAGTCTTTACTCATCATATATGCAACATTAAAATGTTTTCCTACATCTCTTAAAAATTCAATTGCATTAAGTCCTGATATCCAATCAAAGTTATTAACTATCTTTGTATTTGGTAAAATTCTCTTAACTTGTTTTGTAATTCCTTCTGCATTTTTTAATGATTGATCTATTGTTAATAATTGTCTTTCTGACTTTTTAAAACTTGGATCGCCTACAAGCCCAGTGCCACCACCGATTAATAATATTGGCTGATGTCCTGCATCCATTAATCTCTTAGCCACAAGATATGCTAAAAGATGCCCAACATGTAAACTATCAGCTGTTGGATCAGCGCCTAAATAAAAAGTCATTTTTTCATTGTTTAATTTGTTCTCTATTTCTTCATCGGTTACCTGATATAGTAATCCTCTCCATTTTAAATCTTCTATTAAGTTCATCATATTTCCT
>CAZZPD010000074.1:0-6718 GCA_964655885.1 uncultured Candidatus Izemoplasmatales bacterium
AATAACCGCGGTACCACCTTAATTCACTAAGTGCGCTCGTAAAGATAACGGATTTACCGTGCCCAAAGGCAAACTCCTAAGTGTAATTCAAATTTATATATCTTCTAGTTTTCACCAACCACTAGATCTCTAATAAGATAATTTAAATTCTACTTACTTATTCAACGTTTATTGAGTTGTTCCTCTTTCAATTATATCATGATGTAATACATTAAATTTTTGTTCTACGTTTTCTCCATCAATTTCTTGTTTTAATAATGCCATAGCTTTAGCACCAATATCAAGAACAGGAATGTCTACACAAGATAACTTAGGTCTACATAATGAAGCATATTTTGTATTTTGGAATCCATATACAGAAATATCTTTTGGTATTTTCTTACCTTTTTCAATCATTGTATTAATGAATGAAACTGCAATTGAATCTCTAACGGCTACTACACCATCAATTTTTTTACCAGAATCCCTAAATAATTCATTGAAATGTACTGTATTCACTGAGATATCACCGCTAGTTCTAACAATATTAGTCTCTAGTTTTGCTTCTTTGATTGCTTTTATGTATCCAGCTTCTTTTAGGTCGTTAACCATATATTTTCTAGCTGTTGTAAGCATGAATATATTCTTTCTTCCTTTGTCAATTAAGCGTTTTGTTGCTTCATATCCTGCTTTAAAATAATCGATACATACTGTAACTAATTTATTGTCATATGGATATAAAGTATTTGCTAGAACAATTGGAACTTTATAATCATCTTGAATTTTGTTCAACATAGCATATTGTTCTTCATTAATTTCATCATTCATATAAAGAATTCCATCTGCTTGTGATGCAACGACTTCTTTTAACATTTCCTTCTCTTCAAGATTTTCATCTTTTAATACATAAAGAATTAAAGAGTATTGATATTTTCTAGCTTCTGCGGTAACACCATTTACCATTTCAGCGATTGAAGCTCTTGACATGTCAGGAACTATAACTGCTACTGATGTTGATTTTCTACTTGCTAAGCCTTTAGCAAATGCATTTGGTTTATATCCTAATTCTTCTATTACCTGTAATACTCTTTCTCTAGTTTCAAGTTTAACTTTTTCAGGATTGTTTAAAGTTCTTGAAACTGTTGCAAGTGACACGCCTGCTTTTAATGCGACATTATAGATTGTAGCTTTATTCATAATATCAAACCCTTTCGTAATGAATAATTATCATATGTATTCTATCATTAAAAACAAATGCATGCAATAAAATTACATTATTTTACATTGATTTTCAATGTTTTTTGTGCACATTAAACAAAAAAGAGCTATAATAGCTCTTTTCCATTTATCGTCTCTCTTTAATTCTTGATGCTTTAGCAGATAATCCACGAATATAGCCTAAATAAGCACGTCTTACTTTACCTCTACGTTTTACAACGATTTTATCAACCATTGGTGAATGTAGTAAGAAAGTTTTTTCAACGCCTACACCATAAGATATCTTTCTTACTGTGTAAGTTTCTCCAACGCCTCCATTTTGTCTTTTAATACAAAGACCTTCGAAAACTTGGATTCTTTCACGATTACCCTCTTTAATTTTGATGTGCACTTGTAAAGTGTCTCCAGGACGAAACTCAGGAATATCATTTTTCATGTACTCTTGAGTTAATTCCTTAATTAATTGCTGCGACATTTTGGTCAACTCCTTTTTAAAATCTATGTTCTTGGAGTTTCAGCGGAACATAGTGTAAGATAAATTCTTTTCAGCGATATGTATTATATCATAATAAATTGATAAAATCAATTATTTTTTTCGGGTAATTTTAGTTTGTTTTTTTATGTAAATCCGGTCTTCTTTCTTTGGTTTTTTTAGCCTTCATTTCTTCTCTCCACTCAGCGATTTTTTTATGGTTACCGCTCAACAAAACCTCAGGTACTTTTAAGCCATTAAATTCTCTTGGTTTAGTGTACTGAGGATAGTCAAGAGAATCTTCGTAAAATGAATCCTTTTCATAAGATTCTTTACTTCCCAAAGCCCCTGGTAATAATCTTACAACTGAATCAATAATTGCTAGAGCAGCAATTTCACCACCAGTTAATACATAATCACCAATAGATAGTTCAAGATCAATGTATGCTCTGACTCTTTCATCAAACCCTTCATAATGACCACAGATTAAAATTATATGATTTTTAGTAACTAAAGCTTTTGCTATAGATTGTTTGTAGGTTTTTCCTTGCGGTGTAAGCAATATTTTAAGAGCTGATTCATACCCTTTAATACTAACTAAAGCTTTATAGATTGGTTCTACTGATAGTAACATTCCTGCGCCACCACCATATGGTGTATCATCAACAGTATGATGTTTATTAGTAGAAAAATCTCTAAAATTGATTATTTCAAACTCAATTAAGTTATTTTCTTTAGCTCTTTTTATTATAGATTCGTTAAGAATTGCTGGAAACATTTCAGGGAATAATGTTAATACTGTTACTTTCAAATTAATCCCTCCATTTCAACTACTTCAATATATGCTTCTTCTAAATTTACATTAGTTACAAATTCGTCTCTAAAAGGAATAAGTGAATGCTTATCATTTTTCAATAATATATCCAAATAATCTCCCTGAGGATATGATTTAACATCATAAACTTTTCCAATAAGATGTGTATTTTGATAAACATCAAGATCTATAATTTCTGAAAGATGATATTCGTTTTCATAAAGAGTAATATCACTATCTGCTAATGAATAGATAAAAGACCCTTTATATTTTTCAACTAAATTAATATCTTCATTATCTTTAAAGATTAAGATATCCATATTTTTTATATTACGATACTTCTTTACCTCGAATTCCAAATATTTGTTTTCAAAGAAAATATATACTTTATTTCCTTGTTTATACCTATCTTCTTGAAAATCTGTAAGAGGCTTGATTTTTAATTCACCTTTAATCCCTCTAGTATTAAGAATTTTACCTATTTTTAAATATTCCATAAATTCACCATTTCCTATATATGAATTTTATCATATCTATTAAATTTTTAAAACAAAAAAGAAGTTGATGACAACTTCTTTAACTTGTTTACTTTATTTCTCCACATTTTTTAAGTGTTAATTTTGTAATAATTGGTCCTGATAATTCATAAATTACTGTAGCAGCAAGTATAATAGCTCTTACTTGTGCACCTAATGTATCTGGCAATGCTTGAGCAGCAATCAAACTTAGCCCAATAGCAACTCCAGCTTGAGGCACCAGTGTAAACCCTAAATATTTACATACATTTTTATCTGAGTTTGTAATTTTAGCACCAAATCCAGCACCAAATACTTTTCCTACCAATCTAAATACTACATATAATAATCCAACAATTCCAACAGATTGAAGGACTGATAATTCTAATTCTATTCCACTTAAAACAAAAAACATAATATAGATTGGTGGAGTTACAAAATAGATAAGTCCATTAACTTCTTCATGTTTCTTAGAAAAGTTAGCAAATACTGCACCCATAGTCATACATGCTAAGATAGATGATCCTTCAAGTTTATCTGCTAAATAAATGGTTAAGAATATTGAAGCAACCGTTAGACTGATTCTATTTCCTCTACCAGTAAACCATTTGCAACCTAAGACTAAGATAATCCCTATTCCAATACCAATACCTAATGAAATAAATATTTCAAATATTGGATAAAGAATTTGCATTACAAGTGAAGAATGTTCTACGCTAGGGTTTATTGCATTAGCAATTGCAATACCAATCCCAAACAAGATTACTGCTACTGAATCATCAATAGCTACAACACTCATTAAAGTTTCTGTAACTTTTCCTTTGGCTTTATATTGTCTGATAACCATTAGAGTAGCCGCTGGTGCAGTCGCAGCTGCAATGGAAGCTAATACTAATGAGAATCTGATATTTTCGTTTGTTAAATTATTTGTTATTGCAAAATATGTTAGTAAAGCTCCAAAAACAAATACTACAGCTAAAGAAGCTTCTAATACCGCTATAACAATTGGTTTTGTGCCTACTTTTTTAAAATAAGTAAATTTTAATTCATTACCTATTGAAAAAGCAATAAATCCTAAAGCTACCACTGATACTAATTCTAATTTAGGAATGATTTCAACTCCTACAATATTAGCGATTGAAGGTCCTAGTATTAACCCTCCCACTAAATACCCAGTAACATTAGGTAATCTTAAATATTTTGCTATCTTACCGAATAAAAGACCTGTGGCGATTATGATTCCTGTAAAGAGTAAAATTGATAAATCCATCGTTATCCAATGTACCCTTTAATCTCTTCGATAGATAGTGTGAATACTATTCCTGTGTTTGGTTCAGAAAGGTCTCCACAAACTGTGTCTATAACGTTATATACAGTGCTTGTCTGTTGATCTGGAACAGCAATCAATATCACATGAGATTCTTTTCTAGGATTATCAAATAATGTCTTTAATGATCCAATAAATTCCATGTCATCATTTTGAATTAATTTCCTTGCCATACCGGATGAATTTAGGATGGTTGCACCTTTAATATCTTTTTCTTTTAACTCGTGTAAAAACTCCTCTAGTAATTCGGTTTTATTCATTACATAAACTACTAATTTCATAATTGTCTCCTTTTCGCCGATTTCTATTATACGCTTCAAATTTTATAAGTCAAGGTAATTTTTTAATGCTATTTTTTAAAACAAAATTCTAGGAATATTTTAAATCTTTTTGCCCAGTAAACTTCACTATGTGTGGCCCCTTTATCTAAAACAAATCGTATATTTTTTTCATTCATTAAATTCTTTATAAACTTGTATATTTTTCTGTGTAAATGTACCATTTGAAAACTCATGATTCCATTTTCTTTAGTTCCCATATCCATATATATTTTTATATCATTTTTAATACCTTTATTTTCAATATATGTATATAAAGGTTTTTTAGTAACTGTTAAAGCTGATGAAAATGCTCCTATACAAGAAAAAATATTTTGATACTTAATGCCTAAATATAAAGATATGATTCCTCCACATGATGCCCCAGCTATAAATGTATTTTCTTTATTTTTTTTAGTTCTATATTCAGAGTCGATTTTAGGTTTTAATTGATTTACTATAAATTCTCCATATTCATCAGCTTCAGGATTGATTTCTTCCTTTAATAAATTCTCTTTTTTGATTAAATAAGGATAGATTGATTTTGATAAAGCGGGACTATATTCTAATACTCTTTTTCTAGGATCAGCATCAATTCCAACGATGATGAAGCCTTTTGTATCATCATGAAATTCATCCATAGTTTTTAATACTTCCCAAGAATGATTGCTAAATTTAGATGGTTCAATTAGGTTTTGACCATCATGCATATATAGGACTGGATATGCTTTTTCTGTATTAAAATAATCTTTTGGTAATATGATTCTTATTTTCTTAATTCTATCATGAAGGCTCTTCACTTTAATTTCTTCGATGATGATTCTTTTATCCACTTTATCACATCCTATTCAAATTATACTATACTAAATTAGATTTTTGAATAAATGCTATAAAAAACTAGTAAATAAGTGTATAATATTATTCATAAAAGGAGATTTTTTATGAAAAAAGTACTTAAAATTATATTAATTTTTTTAATTGTAGTTCTTATTTTTGGAGCTGGATTTATTTTAACTTTACAATTAACTGAATTTAGGCCAGAAGAAACTACACCTTTACAAATATTAAACAATGTTGATGATTCTAATGAAAATTACTTTGAATTAGATTCAACAATAAAGATCTTAACATTCAACATTGGTTATGCTTCATTAAGCGAGACAGAGGATTTTGTGATGGACGGTGGAGAAAAAGGTAGAATGGATACTCAAGAGGAGGTTCAAGATAACCTTGATGGTATTGCTAGTATTTTACAGACAGAAAATCCAGATATTTACCTATTACAAGAAGTCGATGAAGATTCAAATAGGTCATATAATATAAATCAATACGATTATTTCCAAAGTATATTAGGCACTGCTTCCGTCTTAGCATATAACTACAGATGTGTTTTTGTTCCTTTCCCATTAAGTTTTTCACAAATGATGGGTAAAGTTAATTCTGGAATTGCAACGTTTTCTAATTATTATTCAGATGAAGCTTCAAGAATACAATTGCCAGGTAGTTTTTCTTGGCCATTAAGGCTTGCAAATCTAAAAAGATGTATTTTAATTTCAAGATATCAAATTGAAGGAACATCTAATGAATTGGTAGTTATTAACGTCCATTTATCGGCATATGATGATGGTTCTATGAGACAAGAAGAAACTGCAGCCTTACAAGAAATCATGCTTGATGAATATGAATTAGGAAACTATGTTGTTGTTGGTGGAGATTTTAATCAAACTTTTCCTGATGCTGTTGATATTACATACGATTCTGTTACTGAAACATATAGTTATGATTATTTATATAGTTTAAGAAACGAATCCATATGGGTAGCGCCTCCAATTGATGGTGATTGGTTTATAGAAAATAGTTTTCAATTTGGAATTGATACAACCTATCCAACTTGTAGATTGTTAGATCACCCGTATGATAAAGTAGATGATTCAAACAATCAATATTATTTGATTGATGGATTTATTGTTTCTGCTAATATAACAATTGATAATGTGGAAACTTTAAGAGAAAATTTTGTATATAGTGATCATAATCCAGTTGTTATGGAATTTACATTAAATAGTTAAAAAAAAG
>CAZZPD010000075.1:0-6644 GCA_964655885.1 uncultured Candidatus Izemoplasmatales bacterium
TCTGGAATTACTCCATCTCTCCGTCTCTCCCTCTCTCCCTCTACTCTTCACCCCAACACCCATCTACCCTCCACATCTTTTAGTTTGATCCCTTGCTTTTTCCTGATCGGCACTTTGCTCTCAGTCCAACACCTTAGGCCTCTAAAAGAAAGGCCCTTCCCGGCTAATTGATAATCGCCAGGATAAGGCACTTTCCGGATTTTCTCCAAATCCTATTTTTTTGTCAGGACTAGTCTAATGGATTCAAATATATATCAGAGGTTCAATGAGTGCAATAATCAGAACTACAATTATCCGCAGAACAAGTGCAAGGTTATATTCATTTTTTACAATAAGAACAATATTAAAAACCATAACGATTACATTTACTATTCTTATAACTATAATAATAGTTGGTTTAAGTATTGCGCACATATTCTCAATAATCTTTATTGAAATGATTTCTAATTTGTTCAATATTTGTATTTGATGAGGATAAATTTAGATGTAATCTCCCATTGTCTAACACCAAAAATCTTGATGAGATTTTTTCTACAATATCGATATCGTGGGATGAGATAATTATTAATGTATTTGCTCTATCTTTCAAGTCAACAAATAGCTTAGAAAGAATGATTCGAGATCTTGGGTCTAGATGGGGGAAAGGTTCGTCCATTATTAGAATATCAGGGTCAAACAATAAAGATGCAACTATTCCGATTTTATCCTTATTACCTCGTGATAGATTATTAATCCTAATGTTTTTAAGTTTGGAGAAATCTTCGTAAAGAAACTCTTTGAAATAGTCTAGTTTTGACGTTAATTGTTCTTTACTAATTTTATTCAAAGCGGCAACAAGATTAATATATTCGTTTACCGATAGAAAGTCTGGCAAATAGTCTAACCCTAAGAAGCAAGTTGTATATTTCTTCCAATGCTCTAACTTGTTTGATTTTTCTCTAATCCTAATATCACCACTATCTGGAAGAATTAAATCTAATAGGATATTTATTAAAGTTGTTTTCCCTGCTCCATTGTTTCCTATAATTGACACAATCTCAGAACTGGTTAATAACAAACTATCAATTTCTAATCGGAAATTAGGGGCATACGTTTTAACTATTTTATCAACTTCTATCATAAGTATGTACTATGTAATAATGTATTTTCTCTTCTTTAAGTTCTTTTGTGAGAGTTCAATAGATGGAAATATAAGAAGAATCCCAGTAATTGACATGATAAGATTAAAGTCAATAAGATAGGAGTGGTTCTTATTACTTATAACAACGAATATGATTAATGGTATTATCGGGATAAAGACTTGTAAAATATTATGAAGTCTATAGGAAACTTGACGCGTAGTTTTCAGATTAATTATATCCGTATTTCGGCTTGATAGAATGATTCCAAGGATAGAGGCAAAACAAAAACAATATAATCCATAGGAGATCATTAGAAATAGTGCATCATTATAATAAACCAGTAATAATGGCAGAATTGAAATTGTAATAATTATAATGCCAATTTGCTGTATTAGTATTTTTGAGATTATGTAGGACTTTAGATATTGTGTTTTAGTTATTTGTTTATAGAAAAATTTTCGATCCCAAGAAAACTGGAATGGCGAATACAGTATATTAATAGACCCAATACTTAAGAAAACTAACCCAATAGATGAGTCACCCCCTTTTGTCAATATGCTAGCAATATATGAGCAAATACTGAATCCAAATATCATTATGACAAGGCTTTTAGTTCTTTGAGACCTAAAAAGCATAAATCCTTCAATTTTGATCAGTTGGTATATTTGAGATTTCATCAATTCTAATTAAATAATCTTCTTAGCAACAAAATTGAATTAAACCGAAATGTTATGGTAATCAAAATTAAAGTTAGAACTATAACTTGAATAATTTCATAATTATTAATATCAACTAAAGGAGGCAGATTTTTCACCAGCAATATCAGAAGCGCAATTATAGCTGTGCTTGTAGCTAAAAGGCGGATTGGGTTTTTAATGATTAGGTTAATTGACATACCCACCAATCTAGCAAAGACCAAGGTTAAAATGATTAAGATTGTCATAAGAAAATCAAATTTAGCATTTGCATTCTGGAATATATTTAATGAGATTATATCTAAAAGCAACACACAGATAAATACGTAATCAAGGATCTCTGATGCTACATAGAACTTTATTGTTACTTTCTTCTTTATAGGTAGAATCAAGTAGGGGAGAATGTTAAGGTCTACAATAGAATAAGTCGCTCCAACCATAAATGAAAATAAGAATGATCCAAGAATTATTAAATTGAGGAAATTATAGTTTAGAAGGAGAGAAAATTCAAAACCGGAACAAACTACAATTAGAGCTAATCCAAGGAATAAAACGACTAATAGCCTGAATATCATCCTAATCTTGAAAATGTTTCTTCTTTGTCTGGTCTTTAGAACAGATTTTAACAGAATCAAAAGCATAGTCAATTTTAAAGAGAGAGGTACTATACATTTAAAGAAATGTACAATACCTCTAAATTCGTGTTAATCCTCATAAACTGCGTCACAAACAATAGCACCTCCAGTCGTAAGGCCAAGAGCTAGTAAGCCAATTCCAACAGGACCTCCCAAGGCTGCCAAGCCAAAAACAACACCGAATAGAATGCTGCAAGCTGTGGAGTCCTTGATGCCGCCTTGTGTTTCTTCCATCTGGGTGAATGTCAATTCTTTCATTTTGTTTTCTTTTGATAACCCTACTCTTTTTCGGCTTTTCGGTTGCGCCGGCAAATACAAATAATGCTTTGCATTATCAAACATATGTTAATCAAGTCTACTATTATTGGACTCAAAAGACATTTTCAGATCATTATAAAGAATACTATATGGGTTTGTTGATAAAAGTAGTTTTTTATGTGAACCAGAATGCTTTATAGTCATATCCTCTAAGACGTGTATATCATCACTATACTCATGAATAATATTAATCTTGTGAGTAATTAATAGCACTCCAATATATTTTTTCATATATTTAATTAAATTTAGTAGATTTATTTCCGTTTTTCTATCAATCGCTGAAGAACCTTCATCAATAATTAGAAACCGAGGTTGTCGTAATATAGCTCTGCAGAAACCCAAGTATTGTTTTTCACCTCCAGACAAATTCATGCCTCCTTCTCCAATAATTGTATTTAGGCCATTGGGGAATCTTTCAAAGTAACTTATTAAGGAGTTCTTAGTTAAGGATTCATGAATTCTATCACTAGAAATATCATCCTGATAGAAGCTTAGGTTATCCAGAATAGATCCGTTAAATACATGAATCTCTTGGGGTATATAGGAAATATATTCGCGCCAACTGTAAATATCTATTTCTTTTGAAGGTATTCCGTCTGCATAGATTTCACCTTCAATGGGAGAGTAGAATCTCTGAATAATCTTTCCAATTGTGCTTTTACCAGTTCCACTTTCTCCAAATAATGCAGTAATTTTCCCGACCTCAATAGAAATATTAATATTTTGCAGTAACGGAGATATGGGTTGATAGCTGAATGTTATGTCTTTTAGCTCTATAAGTTTTGTATCATCTGAGAATTTTAAATCGGTCGAAAATTTATCTTCCTTTTCAAAAGATGAATATTCGTGCATGCGAGAAAATGCAACTTTTGATTCGTTTATTGGGAAAGTCATCAGTGCAAGATTCAAGGATGAGGGTAACAATGAAGAAAGCACTGTTAGTATTGCCATCAGTTCGCCAATAGTTTGACTACCAGTAATAATTTTCGATGAATTAATGCAAATCAGTATGAACATATATAGTACACCAAGCATTCCGATTAAGAAATCCAGTTTGATTTTTAGTTTTCCAAGTTTAAAATTACTGGCCTGGAATCGAGTAAATATGCTGATGTTCCTTGAAGTAAAATGATTGTACTCGTTGAAAGCTTTTATCTCAACTATTCCTTGAACAGTATTAATGTAATTACTTTCATTTATAGCGTAGCTTTCCATTACGCTTTTGTTATTATCAATGATTTCAACATTCCATCTATTTACAAGATATATATAGGTAGGAAGTATTATCACAGAGATTATTCCAGTAGTAATTGAATAATAAAATAGAATTGCAAGTGATGATATAGAGACCAATAAATCAATAATATATTTGCCTATTATTTCAGAAATGAATCTTTGAATTCTTATAACGTCATTTAATCTAGCAACGAAGTCCCCAGTCTTCCTAGAATCATAAAATGACATTCGCAAGCGCAGAATACTTGTATAAAAATCACTTACTATTCTTATGTTGAACAATTTAGCCTGGAGGATAAGAATATATTTCCTTATATAGTCAATACTGAGTCTAAACGAAAGTATAAGGAATGATACAGTCGTTAACGAGATAAACGCATATAGGTCTTTTTTTGGTAAGATCGTATCAACTAGTTTTTGCGAGTACACAGCCATAGTTAATCCAAGGATGGAGATGATTACCCCAGTAACTATAACAGAAATTAAAAATTTCTCATCAATCTTTAGATTCGACTTTATCCAATTAAATTTTATCGCATTCAAACTTTTCCTTGTTTTGAAGTTTGGACCAGGCACTAGTGCTAGGCATCTTTTGCTTTTCCAAATATCTTCTAGCTCTTCTCCAGATGTTATTACAAGACCTTTTGCAGGATCCCATAAATACAATTTGTCATCCTGATATCCATAGAAGATTATAAAATGCTCATATCCCTCATTATTTAAAGTGTGAAGAATTAAGGGTTTGTTATATTCAATAATATCATCTAATGTGGCACTATATCCTTTTGCCTCAAGCCCCAATTCATTTGCTGCTTTATATAATAATAGCAATGAAATACCATTCTGAGTTACACCAATAATATTCCTCACTTCATTAAAAGAAGAAGAGCCGTTATAATACTCTACGATAGAAACTAGGCACGCAATACCACAATCAGAATAATCATGTTGATGTTTTGAACAAGATTTAATAGCCTTAATTTTTATTTTCATAGATATATTCTAATATGATGAAAATTTTAATAGGCCCTCTAAAAACATTTATTAAATGAAGGTTTTCATTATATATAAATGTTATTGGGAATTCATTAATATCAAATTTTTCTTGGGCTTCCCCTTTAACATCCAGAACTACTTCAAAATTTGAAAATGAGGATAGTTTTTCCAATAATAATTGGGAGGTCTGATCACCGGGACGATGAGGGGCCACAAAAATCACCCTAATGTCATTTATTCCAATAGTATCATCAATGAAATATTGAATCTGTTCATCACAATAGTCACAATCTAGGCTAAAGAATACTAGAATTAAAGGGCCAGACTCTATGTTGTCAGAATTGAAATCTCTGTTTTCAATTGTTTTTAGAAAGAATGATGGAAATTCATAATAACTCTGAGAAGTAGCTTTCTTATTAATCTCTTTTTGTACTATTAGGAATATTAATAATAATATAAGTGAAAATAATGTAGTAGATATGATATATAACAATGTTTTCTTCACGAGTATCTCAATTTGTAAGGAACATTACTATCAGTATCCATAGAGCTATTCCAGGAAGATAGGAGACCATAATAATCTTATCAGATTCTGATCTTTTTAGATTACAATATTGACTTAATCCAATCGATAACGATATTATATACACAAGGTGAAATATATTAAGTGTGCATAATGGGAATATCCATATCGGCTTAATATCAATTACATCAAGAAGTGATATAAGGCTTAGGGGATAATAATAGGTGAGCTCTTGTATCGAGAAGGCTTCCTCAGATAAGAAGAAGTGCAAAAATTTAATCAGACTACCAATGATTAGAATGACCTCAGAGACTAAAACAGTCTTAATAATACAGCGAAATTTTATATTATAAAATGAGTTCATAATAATGGTTCCAATGTATATAATTACTGAAACTAGAACTATCTTAATTGATAGTGTAAACGGAATAACTATTATGGAGAACCAGGTAAATCTGGTAAAGATTGAATATATCTCTGAAGCTTTTGTACTAGATAATTGATCTCTAAAAGAATAGATAATCATATCCTCAGTAATAAGCGTCAATTTTGAAACAATAGACAAAGTGAGGCTAAATAGGACAACTAGAATAAATAAGGTTTGAACACTAATTTTATTGAGCGAAACGATGCTTTTCATAACAATCGTTTTGTTTGTTAGTACTGGGTTCCTATATAGTAATTCAACTTAGTATTATTACCAATATAGTGGTCTATTATGCAGCCTGCAATTGTATCCTTCATCACCTCATTACTTATTGGATCTCCACGGAATATTGATGATATTCTATTGTTATTTGCATAGTAGTATGTCTGTCTAGCGTAAGAGAATTTTATATCAACACCTAATGATCTTAGATCTTTCAAATATTTGAATAAAGTGCTTCTCTTCACACCGAGCTTGTTCGCAAAATCAATTGGAGAACCTGTGATTTCGCAGGAAATCAGGAAGTCAATATGTTCAAGTTTTCTAATGTATTTAACAAATGTCATATTAAACTATTGATACAATTAGTTTAAATTCAATTAATAACGAAATCCTCTTTAATTTTTTAATAAGTATGGTAAGCGGTAACCGGGCCGTGGCCCGGTACCGCTTTGTTGACGCTATTCCACACTC
>CAZZPD010000076.1:0-6626 GCA_964655885.1 uncultured Candidatus Izemoplasmatales bacterium
ATCCGGATGCTCTGCGAAAAGAAAACCTGTTACTAAAAGAAAACAGGCGAAGATCCGAAGAGCTCCGCCTGTTGTTAGTTTACTTATCATTTAAGTAAAGTTACCTTTTGATAATCTGCGAATGAATTTGATCTATCTTCAGCTTCTGCAGTGAATCGAATAAGGTAAATACCACTCGATACATTCGATCCATCCCAGGTAATGCTGTAGGCGCCGGCGTTCTGATCAAAGGTAAACTCCTTGACTATGTTACCTGACAGATCAAATATTGTACAGCTTACGTTTGATTGAATCGGCAATGCATATTCAAGAGTTGTGCTTGGATTGAATGGATTTGGATATGCAGCACTAAGAGCATATTCTTCAGGTAGTATTTCATTAATATCAGTTGATACTAACTGAATTGACTCAGGAGCATCTTTCTTATGATACTGACTGTAGAACTCTCTAGGATCCATTACCTCATCACCCATTAGAACATGCGATTCATATGTAACAGCCTCATCAGGATATACTTCGTCCATTTCATTGAGAACGGTTCTTGCTGCTAGTGAATCTTCAGTTTCGTTGAAGTAATACATAAACATCTGTTGAAGAGCATTTTTACCTACATAAGTATCCTTATGCTCTTTATATACCTTATCCATTAATTTTATGTCTTTTTCAAGACCAGCCAATAGTAACATAGCATCAGCTTTTAAGAATTGATCACTTCTACTATCTTCAAAAGTTCTCAAATAAGTCTTGAACATATTCGTATCAAAGTCTTTTTTAATCTTCTCATTCTTTGATATGCAGTTGAGCATATTTAATGCCGTAAATGATTCTGGAGCATATGGGTTTTCAAAGATGATGTCTTTACATAGATCTGCTACACCTTCTGCTTCGCCAAAACTAATAAGATAATTCAAGAATTCAATTTTCTTTATTAAATCCCATTGGTCATTATAATACCTAGTTAAATCTTCTGATGCTTCTTCTTCCGGTAATACGCTAGATAACATCATTCTAGTATCATAAAGATAGTTCTCTGGCGAAGGCGCTTGAGGGCTGTATGATGGCAGACTTGTAAGCCATGGAGTGTAACTAACACTACCATAGAACAAAGACGATGAAGGTGTTCCTCCCCACCAACAGTTTTCAGCCAAGATTAGGTTACTAGTATTATTATAGATCATTTTATCATCAACAAAACTATACGCAAAACTATTGTTACCATATTCTTCTGAACTACAAGAAGTAAATCCAATTACCGGGTGAGAACCACTTGTGGAATAAACAGCACCGCTTACAATAGTTGGTCCATGGAAATAATTATCCCCATCTCCATTAAGAACACTTGCCAATACAGGATTCGAATAGTTTTCGCAATATAGACCGCAAACATCACTTGTTATTTCGTTATCTTTTAATTCAGGAGAGGCTCCATAACATTTTATACCATAAAGAGTAGATATAGTATTATTTTCTATATTAGGATCTACATCATTGCAATATATGCCATAACTTGTTGCTGAGGCATTATTTGAGATTGTACAACCTTCAATATCGCGACTTGATCCATTCAAATATACTCCATATAAAGCATCTTCTATAGTACAATTTGTCAAACTACCAGTACTACCACTTTGATATTTAATTCCTCCCCAGGAAGTATTACCGCTTTTGCTGAATGTTGCACCTGTTGAAGTAAGGTTTCCATCTACATATAAGTATTTCCCCGATGCAAATTTAAGTTCACTTCCACTTTGGGGTTTGAGAGTTTGATCGTCCTCGATTTCAATATTGTCAATTGAGGAATATTCACCCCGAACTTCAACAACATCCCCATCTGAAAATGCTGATGCCACACTCGGATAGTATCCCGTAACTGTGGTTCCATTCATTAAACGCACATCTGGCGAAATTGAGGCACCCGAGTTAATAGTTAAAGTACCGCCCTCTAAAATGAGTGGTGCCTCAAGATTTAATACAGCTCCATCAAGCAACACTAAATTCATATTAGTAGATAGCGTCAATTGAGAATCCATTGTAGGTGAACCGTAAACTTCAATTGTTTGCCCAGAAGTATAATTCTGTAAAGCTACACTAATATCAGAATATATCCCCTTTATATTCGAACTAGCATCTTTTATTATAAAAGCATCTGATTCTAAATTACCATTATTGATTATGTAACCTGTGCCGGAACAAGAAATATTATGACCATTAAGATATATTGATCCGCCAGGACCACTATAAAAAGTTTGTACATTTAGTGTACAACCTGAAGCAATATTCAAATCATCAATCAAGTATACATCAGAGTACCATGTATCTATTGATATATTTAAATTTCCAGCGTAGTAGTTGCCAAATATCCCATGATTATTAAGAAATGCATTAATAATTGTTGTTTGATTTGGGGTTCCATTATAAATGATTCCATCATCATCATCAGCAATTAAACAATTGTCTAACATTTCAATAAAACTATAAGGATGAGAAGACATTGTTAATGCTTCAAAAACTATCTCATCAGTTACAGGTTGTCCGAGTTCAGATCTTAAATCCCATAAAGCTCCACTTAAAGGAAGGGAACATTCATGTTCATCATTCCAGTAAAGATTCCATCTTACATAATCATATGTATATGTATTATCCAAATTTCTTCCATCATTTGATATCGTTTCTCCGTGAATTGCATTCCCATTAATTGAACATGAAAAATAATCCGCCATCGCTTCATTTAGAGCCTTCGCTTCTTTAAAGCTCACATATGCCGGGCAAATTACACTAGTATAATTACCGTATATTGAATACATCACCAAATGTGTATATTCATGATATAGCACATCGCTTGATAGTGCAAATTTATTAGTTGTAGTTCCACCAATTTCTAAATAAGTATCCCATGCATATGCATTATTCGCATCGAAATTTACTATTGCTTCTACTTGATAATCCATTCCATTATAGTCGTGTTCATTTTGAAAATATCCATGTATATAATTTAAATGATGAAATGCATTTGTTTCATTTGAAATATGATGTCCATTTACCTCAGCATTAGATTGATAATAACCAAATACAACGCCCCAATCTTCTAATGTGTTATTATTATCAATTATCTTTACATATGAGTTTTCCGGTTCAGAAGCTGGCGTTAAAATTAATTTATAACCACCGCTTGTACCTGAAATATTAACGGCATAGTTTCCACTTGTATTGGTAGTTGTACTTCCATATAGATTACCTAGTAAATCGCGAATTTCCACATCTGAACCTGAAAAAGGATAAATAGTTAATTCGGGATTATCATTTTGATCTTCTGGATAATAAAGCATCTTCGCATTACCATATACTGTTGCACTATTACCAAGCTGGGATTTATAAATAATTTTAGAATTAATAGCATCAACAAAATATTTATATTTTATCGGTAGTTCTTCAGATTCTATATTAAAACAATATGCTAGTTTATATTCATTTATCGCATTGTCATAACTTATCGGATATATAATAATTTCAGATTCTCCAAAAACTTTGTTTTTCTCACTTTGTGAAATTATAGCAAAATCTTCAAGTGCAATAGTAAATGCCTCTTTTTCTGACACTATTGGCCTTGTATCTATTTCAACATCTGGGAATAAATTATATCCCACTTTGATAATGTTTCCATTTTCTTCGATCGTAAAGTCATAGTAACTTCCCCAAATTTTTATTCCTTGATAATATTGGGTGAACATACTCATCCAACGACCTTTTCTTTCATATGATTTACTTAAATTTAAATCTAGTGAATTGAAATTTTCTTTTTTAATTAATTTATCAATTAAATTCAAACCGATTTCCTCGATATTCTTAGAAGATATTTGTCCATAGCCATCAACACCAAGTGATTTTAAATTCGTTCCTGTCTTTCTACTAAGGGGATTAATACTACGCATATCCCCGTAGTTTACTTCATTTCCGTATAATATTATTATACTTATTATTATTATACTTATCACTTGTACTCTTTTCATACTATCTCCTTGTTACAGTTTATTAATTTTAGTATTATATTTTATTAAATTCAATATTTTTTTATTATTTCTTTCTTTCTTCTATTATGCTAATTTATATATCACTTATTATTTTCCTTTTTTTTGATATACGATATCATTATATATCTAGCTATTATCAAATAGGAACTTTTTATTTTTAAATTTGCTTTAATAATATTATATTGATAGGTAACATATTAAACTAGGGATTGCATGATAAAAAAAATATTTTATTTTACTATTATTGTAATTGCAATTTCAACAAATTTATTTTCAATAGAAATATACACTATAGGCCCATATGGTGGCACATTCACTTACTTGGAAATATCACAGGCTAATCCGAGTATTATGTATGCCGGAACTTATGAAGGTGGGATTTATAAATCTTCAGATGCTGGATCAAAGTGGGAGTACCTCGCGTTTAGAAATGATAAAAGCATTACATCAATTTCAACGGATTGCTTTGATACAAATATTGTATATATATCAACAGGGGAAATAATATCAGATTTATATATAAATACTACGTATAAAAGTTCTGATGGGGGGTGTACGTGGGAAAATATCAATATTCAATCAAGTATTATTAAGTCTTCTCCTATAGTAAGTAATCTTGTTTATTTTGGGTTATACAATAAATTGTATCTTTCAAAAGACGGTGGTAATAGCTATAGTGAAATGAACCTGGATTTAGGGACAGAAAGTATTAGTGTAATTGCACCGGACCCAATTGACACCTCC
Organism: uncultured Candidatus Izemoplasmatales bacterium; assembly: GCA_964655885.1. GTDB lineage: Bacteria > Bacillota_I > Bacilli_A > Izemoplasmatales > Hujiaoplasmataceae > 4572-104. The sequence goes on from CAZZPD010000076.1 coordinate 4,773, forward strand.
ATAATTTATATCGGTACTAATTTTGCTGTTTACAAATCAAATGATTCAGGTACGACATGGACAAAAATAAAAGATGTTAATCGCTATACGAATTATCCGGGTTATGTAAAAGCAATTACAATTTCTGAATTGAATAATAATATAGTATTAATAGCAACTAGCCACTGTGGATTAATGATCAGTAGTGACGGTGGAACGAGCTATAAAATTAAGGACTTTGGATTGAATGTTCATGGAGTTATTTGTGATGAAATTGATACTAATACTATTTACGTCGCCCATGTAAGCGGATTTCTTAAAAGTACTGACCTGGGAGATTCATTCACGGAATTATATGATGGATATTTAACTTCTTCCATCAATAGTCTCTTTGGATATTATGTAATTGAAAGTAGTTTGGGAGAGATTTTAAGAAGTACTGATAAAGGACAAACATGGATCAATTCGAATCAAGGAATTAACAATACAACTATAGCGTCAATTGTTTTTTCTAATAATAGCGATCATAATTTATTTGCTATTACAAATCCAGGCTATAATTATCAATTAATGAAATTCGATAACTCCAATTGGAGTACTATTTTAAACAATTATGCCGGTGAAAAGATCTACCGAAATGAAGCTAATAATCAAATGTATATGGTAAATGGAAGACAAAATTTTTCAATAGCTACTCCACCTTATTGTACTTGGACCAGAAGTACAAATGGAATCCCCTATTGTTTGGAAATGGATCTTGCAATTAGTCATAATGATATTTATTTAGTAACATCTTCAATTTACGACGGAATAGATGCTGGTATATACAAATCAACAGATTGTGGAGAAAATTGGTCATTATCAAGTAGCGGTTTGCCTGAAGAAACACGCACATATATGGGATATACGAAAACAACCCCAATAGATATTTATTGCATAGATATCAATAAACACAACACGGTAGATCTTTTTGCCGGTGCCTATGAAGATATATTTGCATCTTGTGATGAAGGCATAAGCTGGTTTAAAATATCAACAATAGATTCAGTCTATGTTTTTGAAATGGTCATAGATAATGATGATCCCGATGTAATTTATTTATTAGCTGGAAATTCAAATTACAATAAGCCTAATAGACTTTATATAAGTTACGATTACGGGTTGACATTTAATGAATGTTATACTGGCCTCAACGAAGATAAATGCATTTTTTATGATAAAGAGAATAGAGTTTTATATATTGGTGGTGACAGTGGTTTAATAAGATCATCCGATAAAGGGATATCATGGGAATGCATCAATGAAGATTGGGACAATCTAATTATTAATTGTTTATATAAAGAAGATGGTGATAATTTCATCTATGCCGGTACGAAAGAAAGCGGAATTTATAAAATTCAGGTAATTAAATCTTCAATAAATATTTATAATAAACCGGATAACTTTTACTTATCCCAGAACTGGCCTAATCCCCTAAATCCAATAACAACGATCAGTTATGAACTCCCAAAAGCCCAAAATATTACTCTACAAGTATTCGATATAACAGGCCGTTTAGTTGAAACATTATATCATGGCTATAAAGAAGCGGGGCATTGGGACGTAACATGGAATGCTAGTGGTCAAAGCTCCGGTGTCTATATTTATCGTCTGCAAGCTGGTGATAGATGCATCTCTAAGAAGATGGTTGTGTTGAAGTAGTAATTCCTTATTATAAATATTCAGAGCCACCTAAATATGTGACTTTTCGTTTTAAATTAGCTATTATCTTGCTAGTTTTGTGCGATTATTAAGTAGATTGAATAGTTATGAGTAAGTTTAATACATGTTTTATAAAACACTTTGTACGTTTAGGTTTAAAGTGTGTAAATGAAG
>CAZZPD010000077.1:0-6475 GCA_964655885.1 uncultured Candidatus Izemoplasmatales bacterium
CTCCTTAATAATCGTTCTGTTATCAACAACTAGTTTTCCTTTTTTAAATACTGCTTTTGTATGATTTATTCCATAATGATAAATCATATAATCTAAATTTTTAGCATCTAATAATAAGAGATCTGCTTGTTTCCCAATCTCTATTGTTCCAACGATGTCTTCTATATCTAAACTATATGCTGGATTGATGGTCGAAGCTGTTAATATTTCACTTGGCAACATTCTTAATTTGTTCCCTGAAATTTGTAATGTTAGCTGATAATTTTCCGAAGGTGTTGACCCAGGATTATAATCACTTGATATACTTAATGCTACACCGTTATCAATCATCTTTCTTGCTGGTGCATATGTTTTATTTAAAAAGAATGATGTTGAAGGAAGTAGATTCGCAATTGTATTGGATTTACTTAATTTTATAATATCTTTATCAGTAATAGCCATTAAATGGTCTACTGTCTTAGCTTTCATACTGATTGCTAAAGAGGTTCCTCCGATAGATTCTATTTCGTCTGAATGTAATCTAAGTTTGAATCCAACTTCTTTTGCTTTGTCAAATATTCTTTTTGTTTCTTCTGCAGTAAAAACACCTACTTCACAAAATACATCAACATATTCAGCTAAATCTTTTGATTTAATTATTTCTAAATCTTTAATTACTTGATTAATATATTCATCTCTGTTATTTTCATATTCTTTTGGTAAAGCATGTGCTCCTAAGTAGGTAGCTTTTATTTCTATAGGATGATTTTTGTTTAATTCTTTTAGTACTTCTAATTGTTTGATTTCTGTTTCTAAATTTAATCCATATCCTGATTTTGCTTCTAGAGTTGTTACTCCAAATAATAGCATCTCATCTAAAGATTTTTTTGCTTGTTTGTATAATTCTTCAAAACTAGCTTCTCTAGTTTTTTCAGAAGTATTTAATATTCCTCCACCTTCTTTAAGAATATCTAGATAAGGTACGCCAGCTATTTTTTTACTAAATTCGTGTTCTCTTGATCCGCCGAACACAAGGTGTGTGTGTGAATCAATTAACCCTGGTATTAATATAAGATTAGTAGCGTCATAGATAAAATCAAAGATTGATTCATCTTCAATTTGCTTGTTACCTATTTCTTTAATTAGCTCATCTTCAATAACGATAAAACCATCATTAATTTCTAAGATATTAGACATATCTTTTCCTTTAACTGGTGGTTTTTTTATTGAAGTATAAATTGTTTTTATATTCCTAATTAGTGTCTTAGACATAAATCCTCCTATAAGAAATAGTCAATGATTTTTGTTTCGTCAAAATCTCTAAATAACATATATTTCTTTACATCTTGAACTACTTCTTTTAATGAAATTGATTCCGGGAATTCTAAATTGTTACAAGCATAATAATATTTTAATGATCTAACTAAAGCGTCTTTTGGAACTAGTCCAACGATTTCAGCTCCAGTAACTTCTACATGGTATCTTTTAGCTTCCATTCTAATCGTTTCAAAAATTCTATAAATTGGGTTTTTCTTATAATTCAAAATATTCATGGTTACTTGTGTATGTTTTCTATTTTCTAGATAAACTGGTCCTGCTTGAACGTATTGAAAACCTCCTGAAGATTTCCTTATTGTTCTAGCCATATTTTTAGCTGGGCTCTCATCCTCGGTGGCGATATCAATATTGTAAGCTACTAGAAAGTCTCTTGCTCCAACTCCAATGCATCCAAAAGTTGGATGAATCTCTGCTTTACCAAAATCTGGTAACCAATGTGGGTCTTTAATTTTTTCTTTCATGCCTTCAAATTCACCTTTGCGAATTGAAGGTAATGATTGACGGTCTTCAAATCTAGCTGCTTCAGCATATAAGAAACATGGGATATCATATTTTTCGTATATTAATTCTGCACATTTTTCACTGTAAGAAACACATTCTTTCATTGTAACATCACTAATTGGGATAAATGGTATTACATCAATAGCACCCATTCTTGCATGCTCTCCTGAATGGTTGTTTAAGTCTATTTCTTTTAGGCATATATCAACCATTTTTAAGATAAGGGTAATCATTTTATCAGGTTCACCTATTAAAGTAACTACTGTTCTATTGTAATCAGCGTCACTTTCATAGTTAACTAGTTTAATATGTTCATCTGCTTTAACAACAGACATAATTCTATTTATTTTTTCAATGTCTCTACCTTCAGAGAAATTTGGTACACATTCTACTATTTTCAATTTTATTTTCCACCTTTTATGTAATTTTCTTTTACTAGTTTTTCTATAAATGACTCATCTGTTAAATGTGGAATAGTAATTTGTGAGTTATTATCAATCTTATTATATTCATCAGCTGTAGAAATTGAGTTTTCATTTCTAGCCCATGCACGTCTAGATACACCACACATAACGTCAAATAGCATCGCTGTTTTTAAGATTTCATCTGCTTTTTCACTTCCATCTAGAACCATGCCATAACCACCATTGATTACTTTACCAATACCAACTCCACCACCATTATGTAGTGTAACTAATGACATTCCTCTAGCAGCGTTACCTAACGCTACATGAGTAGCCATATCTGCCATAATATTAGAGCCATCTTTGATATTTGATGTTTCTCTAAATGGTGAGTCTGTTCCTCCAGTGTCATGATGATCTCTACCAAGCATCACTGGTCCAATTTCACCGTTTCTTACCATATCATTAAATTTTAATGCAATGCTGAGCCTACCGTAAGCATCTTGATAAAGAATTCTGGCTTTTGTGCCTACGACTAATTTATTCTTTTTAGCATCTTTAATCCAATTATAGTTATCTAAATCTTGGAATCTTCTATCTTTATCTATACAAGACATCGCTGCTAAATCAGTTTTGTCTAGGTCAGTTTCTTTTCCACTTAAACAAACCCATCTAAATGGTCCATATCCATAATCAAAAAGTAATGGTCCCATGATATCTTCTACATATGAAGGCCAAATGAAACCATCGAGGTCATTTTCGCCGTTCTTACATATTTCTAATATTCCTGAGTCATAGATGGCTTTCATAAAAGAATTACCGTAATCAAAGAAATACGTGCCTCTAGCGGTAATTTGTTTGATTGCTTTATAATGTCTTTCTAAAGTTTTGTCTACTAATTTCTCAAATGTAGATTTGTCTTCTTTTAATAATCTTGTTCTTTCATCGAAACTGATTCCAACAGGGCAATATCCACCATCATATACTGCGTGACAGCTTGTTTGGTCACTTAATAAGTCTATATGAATATTATTTTCATTAACATATTCTAATAAATCAACTATATTTCCATGATAAGCTATTGCTTCAGGTTTACCTTGTATCATTGATTCATTTGCAATTGAAAAAGCTTCTTCACAGGATTTAGCAACTTTAGTTACCCAACCTTGGTTATATCTAGTTTCAATTCTTGAATAATCAACTTCAGCAATGATACCAACTCCACCACTGATTACTACAGCTTTTCCTTGAGCTCCACTCATTCCGCCTAGACCACTAGAAATAAATAGTTTTCCTTTTAAGTCTTCTGAATCAGGAATATTTAATTTAGATCTACCAGCATTTAAAAGTGTTGAATATGTTCCATGAACGATACCTTGTGGACCAATATACATCCATCCACCAGCTGTCATTTGTCCATAGTTAGCTACGCCTAAACTTGAGGCTCTATTAAAACTATGTAGATTATCAAATTCACCAATCATTAATCCATTTGTTAAGATAACTCTAGGTGATTTCTTTGTAGAAACAAATAATCCTAAAGGATGTCCTGATAAAACAACTAGTGTTTGTTCTTCATTCATTACTTGTAAGTATTTTTTAATTAGATGATACTGCATCCAGTTTTGAAGAACTGATCCAGTTTCACCATAAGTAATTAATTCATAAGGATAAAGTGCTATTTCAAAGTCAAGATTGTTATCAATCATCACTTGGAATGCTTTTCCTTCTACAATATTTCCAGGATATTCATCAATTGGCTTTCCATAAATTCTTCCATTAGGTCTAAATCTATATCCATATATTTTTCCTCTTGTGAGTAATTCTTCTAAGAATTCAGGAGCTAGAACTTCATGCCATTCTTTTGGAACATATCGCAAAGCATTTTTAAGTGCTAATTCTGTTTCTTTTTGAGTTAATGTAAATTCTCTTTTTGGTGCTCTTCTTATGCCTTCGATAAATACTGGTTTTTCAGGTAGTTCATTAAATATATCTTTTAACGTAAATACATTTTTCATTTTACTCACACTCCAAATCAATTATTTTATTAAATTCATTTGAATTTACTAGTTCCTCTATTTTATGTATTTTTGTATACATGATTGTATCTTCCTCTATAAATGAAATGTCTTTTCTAATGAAATCATAAATTGCTTTTGTACAAGAACTCATTTTGTTTACATCTCTAAAATCAACTGCTTGTAAAGCAGTGAACAATTCCATTGATAATACTTTTTGTGAGTTATCAATGACAGTTCTAGCTTTTCTAGCAGCGATTGTTCCCATAGATACATGATCTTCTTGATTGGCTGAAGATGGAATTGAGTCTACAGAAGCTGGATGAGCCATTGTTTTATTTTCACTTACTAGTGAGGCAGCACTATATTGAACAATCATAAAACCTGAGTTAATTCCAGGATTTTTAACTAAGAAAGCAGGTAATCCATTACTTAAACTAGCGTTAACCATTCTTTCTAATCTTCTCTCTGAAATATTTGCTAATTCACTCATTGCAATAGTTAGAAAATCCATTGCTAAGGCAATAGGTTGACCGTGAAAATTACCAGCACTAATTACTTTTTCTTCATCAGCGAATACTAATGGATTATCAGTAACGGCATTCATTTCATTTTCTACGATATTTTTACAGTAATCTACTGCATCTAAACTAGCTCCTAATACTTGTGGTGAGCATCTTAATGAATAACCATCTTGAATTCTAAGTTCGCCTTGCTTTGTTATTAATTTAGAATCACTTAATATATTTCTCATATCCTCTGAAACTTTAATTTGTCCTTGTTGGTTTCTAAGTGTATGTATCTGATCAAAAAATACATCGCTGATGCCTGTTAAAGCTTCCATTGTTATTCCCAATACATGTTCAGAAAGTTTTATTAGTTTATACCCTTCTAAAACAGCTAAAGCAGCTACTGAAGTCATTGCTTGAGTGCCGTTGATTAAAGACAAACCTTCTTTAGCGTGTAAATGTTCAATTGGCTTAATATCAGCTAATTTTAATCCTTCTATAGCAGGCATTCTTTTATTTTTATAAAATACTTCACCTAAACCAATTAATGGTAATGCCATATGACTAAGTGGAGCTAAATCTCCACTAGCTCCTAAGCTTCCTTTTGAAAAGACAACAGGAATAAGATTTTTGTTAAGTAGTTCTACCATTTTTTCTATAACGCATAATCTAATTCCGCTATAACCTTTTATCAAAGCGTTGATTCTTAGTAATAACATACCTCTAACTACTGATTCTGAAAAAGGTGTACCAACGCCACAAGAATGACTCTTAATCAAATTTTCCTGTAATTTTGATACATCGCTTTTCTTTATCGATACATCTGAAAGTTTACCAAATCCTGTATTAATTCCATAGGTTGGAACTTCAGAGTTAATAACTTCTTCAACATACTTTCTAGCTTTATTTACTAATGCTTTACTGCTTTCTGAAATCATGATTTTTTCATAATTTAATACTACTTTTGAAAAAGAGTAGATATCTAAATTTGATCCATTAATTTCGAACACATTATCACCTATCTTTCATACCTATTATATATATATAATATATAAAAGTAAAGCGTTTTCTTTTTTATAAAACGAAAAGAAAAACAGCTAATATTTAGCTGTTTAATCTATATTATAATTTATAAAAATATTAATTGTATCTACTAATTCCATTCTCAATTATATTCCAAAATTTTTCAACATCAATATTCATCGCAATATATGCATTTTTTGGTTTTTTTAAGTAATCAAATATATCACAATTTGTTCTACCATAACTAGGCCCATGAGATATATCAATAGTACAATTCATTAGTTTCGTTTCAATTACTGAAGGGTCGATTAAATAAGCTATTGTAACAGGGTCATGCAAAGGACTACCTAAAAACCCAAAAACTCGCTTCTGATTCTCGTTGAATACAGTCATCAATTTCGTGAATAGTAGTGATGCTTTATTATTGATTTTATCCATTCTATCTATAATATTTGGGTATACCAGTACTTGTCTTGTTACATCTAATCCAATCATAGTGATTTTTAGATTAGAGTTGAAAACTATATAGGCTGCTTCAGGGTCACATAAAATATTGAATTCAGCTGCAGGAGAAACGTTTCCATTTTGATAAGAACCACCCATTAGAACTACTTCTTCTATATTTTTAATAATCTTTGGTTCTAATTTAATTGCTAATGCTAAATTGGTCATTGGACCTGTAGTTATAACAGTTATTTTATCT
>CAZZPD010000078.1:0-6446 GCA_964655885.1 uncultured Candidatus Izemoplasmatales bacterium
GTTTGTCAAACAAAAAGAAAATAGTTGCCAAGGTATTTGGCAACTAAAAACACTTTTCTTAAAGATTTAGTTAAATTTTGTCAAATAAAGCTGCTAACACATCATATAGAGTTTGACTGCGTATAGTAACTCCAGCTAAATCATCAATTAAGGTAGTTCCGTCAATCGTTCCACCACGTCCTGCTAATGCTTCAAGATTTTCATCAAAACCATTAGCTTCAATATAGTTAGTAATTAGGTTGGCTTGTTCGTACCATTCTAAAGCAGTTTTTTCGTCGCTTTCAACCCATTCTCCTCCAGTATAATCGTATGCAGAACCCAATCCTTTCATACCGTAATTATCACCTAATTCTTGTTTAGTCATCTCTTTCCAAGCAAATGTTTCTCCACTTGGGTTTCCTTGCAATACATCAAGTGTTAATTCACTAATATTACCATCTTTGTCATACATCATAGAAGCAATGTATAAATCATCAGCTGCACATAGTATAGCTTGGAATTTTCCTTGTTTAGCTAGTTCAACAGCTTCAGCTGCTAATGCTGTATAACTACTATTTTTTATAGTAACACCAGCTATATTTGAGAATCTTCCATCTACTTCTTCAACAGCTTCAACACCGTTTTCTAAAAGGTAAGCTTCGACAAGATTGGCTTGTTCATACCATTCATACTCTGGACTTTCTCCTTCAACCTCGACCCATTCACCATCTACTAAATCATATTTAGTACCATATGTTTTCATGTTATAATCATTAGCTAACTCTTTTTTAGTTAACTCATTCCAAGAATACGTATAGACCGAATCCGTTTCGGTATCTACACCTTGTCTAACATCAATATCATAATCTACAATCTCACCTTTTTCGATTGTAACAGTGACATAGGTCACTTGCGGGGCATTACTGTGAACTGAAACTTCGTATGCAGTAAATTTTCCGTCCACTTGAAATTCACTGTTGTTGCAACCGACTAATATAATCGATACAACTACTGCTAAAAGCAGAGTAAATACTTTTTTCATTGTTCTCCTCCTTCTTTGTTAAAGTATCCATCTTCATTATATTATAAATATAATGTAATTCCAAATGATGTTATAAAAATATTTCTAAAAATATTAAAAAAACTGGAAAATTTTTATTTCCAGTTTTATTTTTTATTAATTTTTATTAGCGAAGTATTGTTTCAAGTATTCTTGTAGAGGTGGCAAATCATCTTTTTTCATTGGTTTACAAAGCGTTGGAACAGCTTCTTTATTTAATAAAGCTTGAGCCATTTCTTTACAACCAGGATAACCACATGCTCCACAATTATATTTAGGTAATAATTCAACTACTTCTTCAATACTTGGGTCTTCTTCAACATAAAATACTTTACTAACTACTGAGATTAATATTCCTAGAACAAATCCTGTTCCGGCTAATACTAACGCTGGTATAAGGATAGGCATTAGAATATACCTCCAAATCTAGAGAATATAATTGCTAAAATTGCAGCTACAATTAATGCAATTGGGATCCCTTGAAATGCTTTTGGTACAGGTGCATTATCTAATTTTTCTCTAATCATAGAGAAAATATACATAACGAAAATAAATCCTAAACCAATAAATGTTGTATAAACTACCATTTCCACAAAACTATGTCCTTTTGAAATATTTAGGATTGCAACACCAAGTACTGCACAATTAGTTGTAATTAAAGGTAAATAGATTCCCAAAGCTTTATATAAAGGTGGAGAAACTTTTTTGATAAATGTTTCAACCATTTGTACTAATGAAGCGATTACGATGATGAAAACAATTGTTCTCATATATTCGATTTCTAAGACTTCTAATACATATTTATATAACGCCCAAGTAACCATACTTGAAATTAACATTACAAATAGAACTGCAAATCCCATTCCTAGCGCATTACTTCTTTTTTTAGATACACCTAGGAAAGGACAAATTCCTAAGAACTGAGATAAAATAATATTTTCAGCGATAAAGGCTGTAAATGCTAATGCAATAATTTTTTCCATTATTTAGCAGCCCCCTTTGCTAATTTTTCTTTTCGTTTATTTCCAATAGCAACAACAGTTGCTAGAATTAACCCAAATGATAAGAATGCTCCTGCTGGTTGTACAAACATGCCTATTGGTTCTATACCGATGAATGTAAATGCACCTTTTAGATTAATAACCAAATTTCCCCAAACAGTAATGGTTCCTTTTCCTAAGAATTCACGGAATATAGCAATAATTGCAATTGCTGCTGTAAATCCTAAAGCCATCCCAATTCCGTCTAGTACCGAATCAAGAGGTTTATTGCTAGAAGCAAATGCTTCAGCTCTACCTAAAATTATACAGTTCACAACAATAAGTGGGATGAATACACCTAATGAGTTATATAAAGAAATTAAAAATGCGTGCATTACCATTTCTACTATAGTAACTAGTGTAGCAATAACTACAATATAAACAGGAATTCTAACTGGTTTAACTAATGCTGCAAGTTTTTCATTACTCATTATTAAGGAAATAATTAAGTTAGACATAACTAATACAAATAGAACTCCCATACCCATACCTAAAGCATTTTCTAAACTAGTAGATACTGCTAAAGATGGACACATACCTAATACGGATACAAATAGAGGGTTTTCTTTAACTAATCCTTTTAGAAGGTTTTCTTTATTAGTCATCTAAACCACCTCCAAAGTCATCACCGGCTCTGCCAGCTACAATATTAAAACACTCTAATATTGCATTACTTGTTAATGTTGTACCTGCAACACCATCAAAGCCTGACAAGTCAATTAATGAACTAACATTGAAATCATTTTCAACAATATCAGCTCCGAATCCAGTGGTTTCTTTATGGCTAACTACTTTATAACCAATTACATCCATATCTTCTTCAACTATTATTAACATTAAAACTGGGGCATCGCCACTATATCCATTTGCATAAACTAAATAACCTAATGAGTCAATGATGTCTGAACCTTTATCTTTGATTACAAAAATTCCTTCAACACCATCTTCATTAATTTCTAATTTATCAATATCATAATCACTTGTTATTACAAAGTTTTCATAATTAGGATCTTCAATATCGTAGTAAAATTCTTTTAAAGCGTCGTATTGAGCTGCTTCTTCAATTTCAGCAATTACTGGAGCAGTAAATGAATTTACTAAAGCAAGTAACGTTCCACAAACAATACCTAAAACTAATAACACTAATCCTGATTTAAGTCCACTATTCATATTAATTACCTCCTTCTAATGAATCGATAAACAGATCCAATAAAGTAATTAATTCTTGCATAGCTACACCAGTACCAACACTTGCACCAGCAACTGTATCTACTACGGTGTTTCCGCTATTGACATATTGATTAAACATTGTGTTTTCTACGCTTGGAGCTGATGCTCCAGCATAATCTGTATTATACTCATTATCATAATTTTCTTGAGATGTAATTGTATATGAACTTACTCCATCTAATGTTGAATTTAAAACCGCTTCAACATTGATAACACCTGCAAATCCTTCAGCTTCTAATACAACTGTTTTTGTTGTTGAATCATAACTAACTAAATAAGCAATATTTTGAAGTATTTCCTCTTCTTCAGCATGGTGTTTAACAGCTGACATAATAATTAAACTTAATTCTTCTCCTTCAATCATTTCAACATAACAGAAAGTCTTATCAATATAAGTCTTATATGTATTTCCTTCATACGTAAATGTTGCAATATAAACTGAAGTTCCTAATGTTTCAGAATCGAAGTTGTACTCTAAATCAAGTAATTCAACTTCATCGTAATATCTTTGTGCATCTTCTGTTACATCTTCAGGTCTTGATTCAACCATCTTATTTGTATAAATACCACCAATTGTAAATAATGCAATTAGTACTAACCATAGACCTATGATTAGTTTTCTATCCGATAAATATTTTTTCATATTAGAATCCACCTCCTATTTGCATTAGAGGTAAAATTAAAGCACTGTAAACATTACCTGCTTTTAAGACTGCATAAACAGCTATGATTAATAATATTCCAAACAATACACCCATTTGCATATATGCAGGCTTTTTCCATCTGTGAGCTCTGATGATCGCTGTATACTTATCAATAGGTAATGCAAAAATATTCATTACGATGATTGAAGTACCAACACCTTCAGGTAAGCTACCTACGAATCTAAATAATATTGTTAATACTGCAAGGAATAAAATAAATACTGTTTTTCCTAAAGGATTCTTAGGAGTTGTTACTGGTTCAGTAATCATAAATACCGCTCCAAACATTACTCCACCTGTAAATATGCTATATAATGGGAACCATATACCTGAATCTCCATTTAAAATTCCTACTAGCCATGATAAACCAAATACAGCTCCAACATATAATAATGGTGTTTGCCATCTAACTACTTTTCTAGCACTTAACCAAATGTAACTTAATAACATAATTGCAAATCCAGTTTCACCCATTCCACCTGGAGTCATTCCAAAGAAGAAATCCCAAAGGTTTCCATATGGTGCAACTACATTCGCATATGATAACGTATCTACAAATTGTAATGTAGTAAGTGGAGTAGCTCCTGCATATGAATCAATTAACAATTCATTTACATTAAAATATCCACCTGCTGCATTCACAACACCCATTAAACCAAATTTAATTGTTGCATAGCCTAATAAAGCTGGGTTAAATATATTATATCCGAATCCACCAAATAACATTTTACCAATGATATTAGCAACAAAACAACCAAACATTAATACCCATATAGGTGTATATACTGGTAACATCAATGCTAAGATAATTCCTGGTATAAGGCCATAAGATGTTTTAATTCTTTTCATTAATCCTTTAAGGGTTTTAGCTTCTTTATCTGTAAAATAGAAAAATATTGCTTCCATTAACACAGAAGATAGTCCACCAATAATTACAAAGAATAAAGGCCATAACATTTCTATAAAACTAATATTTCCTTGTGCATAAACTGCGATACCATTTTTATACCAAGCAAATAGTATTACTGGTAATAATCCAATGAGAAAATCTCTCATCATGATACCAGTACCATGATCTTTTTGATCAGATAATCTTAAGAAAGGTCCTTTTCCGCCTGCGAATCTAGCCATTATTTAGCCCCCTTTCTTAGTAATTCTTTTGCTCTTACAACATAGTCTGTAATTTCAATGTGTGATGGACATACATATGAACACAATCCACATTGAACACATTTATTTGCGTTAAGTTGTTTGATTAAATCAACATCTTTATTTTTGAATGCATCTCTGATTTCAGTTGGTGTTAAATATGCTGGACATACTTCTGCACATTTACCGCAACCTAAACACTCTGGATGTAATCCTTCTATGATTGGTTTTATGATTACGGCACCTAATGTATCATTGATAATTAAATCATCAATAAATATTGCATTACCAGTCATTGGTCCACCAGCAATATAATTAGCTTTTTTAGTATCTAATCCTTCTACATAGCCTCCACATTTTTCAACTAATTCACTAACTTTTGTTCCAATAGGACAATAAAAATTAGTAGGATTTTTAATTCCTTCACCAGTAATTGTTATTGGTCTAGAAATTAATGGAATGTTATGTTCTACTATGTCAGAGTAGATAATAGCTGTTGTTGAGTTGTTTTCAATCACACCAATTTCACTAGGAAGATTTTGATAGGTCTTTCCAGTTACTCTTTCAATGATGTATTTTTCCCAACCTGCTGGATAAACGTCTTTCACCTCAAACAATTCAATGTTACTATAGTCTTTTAAAAGTTCAGTTAGAACTTTCTTAATTTTGACATTGTAGTTTTTGTAGACGATGACACCTTTTTCTGCTCCTGCAGCTTTTATCATATAAGTTAATCCTTTAAGTAATTTTTCTGGATAAGTTAATATGAAATGATAGTCACAAGTTAAATAAGGTTCACATTCGACAGCGTTTATAATTATCGTATCAATTTTTTCTTTTGTTTGGTACTTAATATAGGTAGGAAAACCTGCTCCTCCTAGACCTGATAATCCCGCATTTTTCATCATCTCAATCAAGTCTTCTCTTGATAATGATTCAATGTCCTTAGTTGGTTTAATTGATTCATCAAGGATATTCTTGAAATCATTTTTAATTTCTAAAGCATTAACCATTTTTCCACTTGAATGCCAAACTTTTTTTACAGCTGTTATTTCACCACTAATTGATGCATGAATACTCATAGCACCAAAGCCTTCTCTCACAGCTACAACTTGGCCAACTTTTACAATATCCCCTACCTCAACTACTTGCTTTAAAGGGCAATTACCTTGTAATAAGTGGATGTATACGAATTCAGGATCAAAGTATTCAACTAATGGATTGTTCTTAGACATTCCTTTACGACCTTCGATATGAATTCCTTTAGTTTTTTGAAAAATCATT
>CAZZPD010000079.1:0-6413 GCA_964655885.1 uncultured Candidatus Izemoplasmatales bacterium
CCATTTTTTTAATCTAAGAATGTAATTGTAATATTACCGTTTGAAGTGTCGACATCTAATACATAGATACCAGAACTATTTACAACTCCACCAGTAATACCTAAACCATCATAATCAATATCACCATTTGATGTGCCTGCAATAAGTTTATAGTCGTCTTTATCACCATATAATGAAACATCAATACTTCCATTTGAAGTTTCTAATTCGATATCTTCAGCTATAATTTCTGCTACAGTTACATCACCATTTGAAGTATCAGCTGAAACATCTTTACCAGCAACCACGTTGTTTAACTTGATTTTACCATTACTTGTATCTAATCGAATATTTTCAGCGACTGTTACATTTGCCAACTCAATTCTTCCATTTGAAGTAGCTACATCTATGTTGTCTGCTTCTACATTTTCAAGATCAATTCTTCCGTTTGATGATGAAAATGTTAAAACTCCAATATTATCTAAATTATATATTTCAAGTATACCATTTGAAGTGTGCAACATTACATCATAAGTCACTGATGTAGGTAAATAGATGTATACATCATAAAAATCATTATCCCCTAGATAATTAAACCAAGAGAATATTTGATTAACCCAATCTACTTCGTGTGTTATTTCTAATGTTAAATCATTATCATTTACCGTAACAGTTTCCTTTTCATTTACATAATATTCAATTTTAATTTGACCATCTAAACTCTCTTTAATATAAAAGCTTCTATTTTCAAAATTTAAATCAAATGAATTTAAATCATCTGCTTCATAAGAATATTCTACTTTTTCAAATTCCGTTTCATCAATGTTAAAAGGATTTTCATCACTTACAGCTACTACGACTGCAACAATTCCAAGTCCTATTAAAAACAAAGCTAATGCAATTTTAATAAATCTCCCCATTTTTTATTTCCCCTTTCTATTAATTATTTCTTTTAACTTTCTAAATATAGATAGCAATGCTGGATTTGCTTGATTGAAAAACCATTTTACTACACCTACACTTACAACAATTAAGCTAAAACCAATAAGTACTATTCCAGCTAGAAATAAATAACCCATGATGTCTACTGGTGTACTTATAATACCTTGTGCTATAGCTGCTATTACAACTGCTATACCACTTACAAAAACTGAAAAACAAGTTACAGCTAATGAAAATGCTAGTACTGCGAATATAAAATACCCTATTATTTTTACTGTAGTGCTTAACACATTTCTAACTGCATCGCTATTTTTGTTTTTAACCTCGATCAAAAATTCTTCATCATCTTCAATCCGCCTTACAATATCTCTTACACTTCCTAAATTCATTATAAATACTTCTTCTGATTCACCATTATCTATTGCATCTTGAATCATTTCATCATAGTAAAATAATACTTCCTCAGTTTCAATATCTCTTCTTTTCTTAAGTTCATCTTTAAGTTCTTTTAAAAACTGTTTTCTATTCATAATAACCCCCTATCGCAATATGTAATCATAAATGGTTTTGACTTGACGAAAATCATTTTCTGATTCCTTTAGCTTATTAATCCCTTCTTTTGTTATTCTATAATATTTTCTTACTCGAGAATTGTATATTGTTTGATAAGTCTCGAGTAATTTTTGTTTTTCAAGTCTTCTTAAAATCGGATATAATGTTGATTCGCTGATTTCCATTACATCGTTAATATTTTGTTTTATATCATATCCATATGAATCTTCATATTTTAATGATGCTAAAACCATTAATTCGAGTAGACCTTTTTTTTGCTGACTATCCATACAATACCTCCCTACACATAATACTATACATTGCATAGTATGAAATGTCAAGCATTTTTTTAATTTTTTAAAATAAATAAAAAAAGTTCTATAAATAGAACTTTAATTTTCATTTTTTTTGTTTTGGAACTTATTTCGATACTTAATCAGCAAACTATAGAGGATAATAATGCCTGTATAAGTAAGCATTACCCATAGAATATTTAACGGTTTTGATTGAATATCAAAGATTGATCCTAAGAAAACAAGGAATAAAACAATGATTAATCTGGAAGTTAAAGTCAAGAAAATATATTTTTTTGGTTTTATATTTGTTAAAGACATTGCATAATTTAGAATTGATGATGGTAATAGCGGATTTGATAGAATAGTTAACATTAATCCTGTATTTCCCTTTTCAACAACATTGACAAACCATTTTCCATAATCATTTGATTCAACTTTTTTTATAAATTTTTTACTTAATGTTTTTCTTATTATTATAAATATTAAAAACATACCTAAAAATGATCCTATTGTAGACAACAATATTGCTAATACTGTACCCGTTGATGCACCATACGCTGCTGATAGTATACTTATATTCAATGCAATGATAGCTGTTAAAGGAAGACTTGGTATAATTGCTTCAATAAAAGGTAAAAGCACTCCAAATAAAGGAGCTATCCAAATATGAGCATTTACAAAATTTTCAATTTTTTCTAACAGTTCATAAATCCAATCCATAATAACCTCTATATATGAAAAAAGCATCTTCCGATGCTTTTTTTATACAATTACATTAATTCAGCAAATAATTTTAATGTTC
Source organism: uncultured Candidatus Izemoplasmatales bacterium (assembly GCA_964655885.1). Lineage (GTDB taxonomy): Bacteria > Bacillota_I > Bacilli_A > Izemoplasmatales > Hujiaoplasmataceae > 4572-104. The sequence continues at coordinate 2,572 of CAZZPD010000079.1, forward strand.
TAATCATTTGTGCAGTAAATGACATTTCATTGTCATACCAAGTAATGATTTTAACTAATTGTTTTCCATCAACATCCATCACTTTTGTTGATTGAGCATCAAATAATGTTCCGTATTGGATACCGATAACATCACTAGAAACGATTGGATCTTCTGTATATCCAACAGTATCAGATTGAGCTGCTTTAACTGCTGCGTTTACTTCAGCAGCTGTAACTGGTTTTTTAAGTTCAACTACTAAATCAACTACTGAACCAGTGATTACTGGAACACGTAAAGCCATACCATCCATTTTACCTTTTAATTGTGGCAATACAAGACCAACTGCTTTAGCTGCACCTGTAGATGTAGGTACGATATTAGCTGCAGCTGCTCTACCTCTTCTTGCATTAATTCCTTTTTTATGTGGAATATCAAGTACTACTTGGTCATTTGTGTATGCGTGAACTGTAGTCATAAATCCTTTAACAACACCAAAATTGTCATCTAAGATTTTAGCGATTGGAGCTAAACAGTTAGTTGTACATGAAGCTGCACTAATTACAGTTTCTTTACCAGTAAGAGTTTTCTCATTTACACCATAAACAACTGTAGTCATTTCTCCTGAAGCTGGAGCTGAAACTAAAACTCTTTTTGCTCCTGCTGTAATATGTTTTGAAGCTGTTTCTACTGATCTAAATACACCAGTACATTCTAATACAACATCAACATCAAGTTTTTTCCATGGTAAATCTTCAGGATTTCTTTCTGAATAAACTGGTACTTTAACACCGTTTACAACGATATCATTTCCTTCATAAGATACTTCTTTGCTGTATCTACCTTGTGAACTGTCATATTTTAATAAATATGCTAATTGTTCTGCATCTGTTAAATCATTGATAGCAACGATTTGAAAGTCTTCATTTCCAAACATTACTCTGAAAGCAAGACGTCCGATTCTTCCGAATCCATTAATAGCAACTTTAACTGCCATATATATATCCTCCTAAAATAAATTTATTTTTATTTAACCATATGTATTTTACATTAAAATGCAATTTTTTTCAAACAACTTGTTACTGATAAAAACGTTTTCAATGATATTTTATTTAAAACATAATAAAAAGGTGGTTAAAACCACCTTTTATCATTACTTAGTACTTTGTGCTAAAGCTTTCTTTAAGCAAGTTTCATATTCGCATTCTTCACCTGGTACATAGTTTTCACAATCTTCACAACTAAGAATCCTTCTTAACTCTCTAGGAATAAATGCTCTTATTTCATCTTGATTGTATCCTGTTTGCATAATTTGATCATTAATAATGATTGGTCTTTTCAAAACAGTAGGATTCTTTATGATAAAATCAGCTAATTCTGAAAATTTCATTTCTTCTGGTTCAAGATTTGATTCTTTAAATACTTTTGATCTAGTCGATAAAATATCTTCAAATCCATTTTCAGAATTTTTAAGCATATTTATGATGTCATTTCTAGTTAAACTAATTCCAATGATATTTTTTTCGCGATACTTAATATTATTGCTTTCAAACCATCTCTTTGCTTTACGGCATGATGAACAACTTGAGCTAGTGTATAATGTAATCATATTTATCACCACTTTCAATAGTTATTATAACATATACTAACAAAAAAAATACACATTATTTTTTAAATAATGTTATAATATAATAGTTATATATAGGAGGGATTATAATGAATTGGGATTTAACATATTTATTTCCAACTAAAGATGATTGGGAAGTTGGTTATAATAAGACAGTTAAAATAATTGAGAAGTTAGAAACTTACAAAGGAAAACTTGGTGAATTTGAAATGTTTAAGGAGTACTTTTTACTTCAATTGGAATTCACTCATGTTGGTTTAAAAACTTATCAATATGCTGCATTATTATCTGATTTAAATAAAAAAGACGCTGAAAATTCAGCACGATTACAAAAAATGCAAATTGTATTTGCAAAATTACAACAGGCTACTTCATTTGAGGAACCAGAAATTATTGCTTTAGGGAAAGAAAAAGTTTTAGGATTTATTGCAAAAGATAAAAAACTAGAAGAGTTTAGATTTAGTTTAGAAAAGCTATTTAGAAGACAAGAACATATACTAGATGACAAATCTGAAGCTTTATTAGCAAATTATGCTAGTTTAGTTAATTCAGGAAGATCTTTATATTCTTCATTATCAGTAGCTGATATTGAGCCAAGCGATATTATGTTGGACAATGGTGAAATAACAACAATTACTAACTCAAATTATCGTGCTTATATCCAAAAATCTGAATCTGAAAAAGAAAGAAAAGAGATTTTTGAATCAGTATTTGAGTATTATGCAAGCCATAAAAATACCTATGCAAATATTTATAAAACTGTTTTAGATGCTGATTATGCTCTAATGAAAACAAGAAATTATCAATCTTGTTTAGAAAGTTATTTATTTAACAACAACATACCAACTGATGTATATCATTCATTATGCAATGTAGCTAGAAATAATACTAAATATGTTAAAAAATATTTAGATATTAGAAAGAAACATCTAGGTTTAAGTAAAACACATACATATGATCGTTTCTTACAACTAGCTAAGGATAGCAAAGAATATTCATTTGAAGATGCTAAAGAATTATTCTTTAATTCAATTAAACATTTTCCTAATGATTTCCAAGATAAAGCTCGTGATGTATTAAAAGATGGTTTCGTTGATGTTCTTGAAAAGAGCGGAAAAAGAACTGGAGCTTACTCAAGTTCTATGCCTAACTTACATCCTTACATTTTATTAAATTACTCTAAAACTTTGAGTGATGTATTTACAGTAGCTCATGAAGCAGGGCATTCAATTCACTCTATGTTTGCAAGTGAAACTCAACCTACATCATTACAAAATTATACTATTTTTGTTGCCGAAGTAGCTTCTACTTTTAACGAACATAATTTATTAGATTATATTATTAAAGAAAGTAAAGCTTCTAAAGAAGAAAAAATTGCATTATTACAAAGTGCTATCGATGATATTATGTCTACATTCTATAGACAAACATTATTTGCTATTTATGAATTAGAATCTCATAAATTGATTGAAAATAACCAACCAATTACAGCTGATGCACTATCAAAAATAATGATTGATTTATATAAAGAGTTTTATGATTTAGATATTTTGGAAGAGGAAGTCAAAGAATATGTTTGGGCTTATATACCACATTTATTCTATACACCATTCTATGTATATCAATATGCAACAAGTTTCGCTGCTTCATTAAAAATATATGAAGATGTAAAAAATGGTAAAAAAGATGCATTTACTAAATATATTAACTTACTTAAATCTGGAGGAAGTGAGTATCCTGTTCAACAATTGAAAAATGCTGGTGTAGACTTAACTACTGAAGCAGCATTTAAGGCAGTAGTTAATCGTTTAGAAGAATTAGTTAATGAACTTGAAGAAGTTTTAAATTCGTGATATAATCAATTAAATTAAAACGAAGATATGGAATAGTAATTTGGTTAAATCTTTTTAGAGAGAGAGTGGTTGGTGAAAACTCTTCAAGATTACTAGGTGAATGGACCATTGAGTGGTGTTAATAGCACCCGTATCCTGCGTTAAAGGTTTAAGTGCTAGCAATAATGCTAGAACTAAGGTGGTACCACGGTTAATAATCGTCCTTTTTTAAGGACGATTTTTTATTTGAAAGGAATGATTTATATGAAAAGAATAGTTTCAGGGATTAAACCCACAGGAACTCTAACTCTAGGCAATTACCTAGGAGCTATAAAACAATTTGTAAAATTACAACAGAAAATGACTGATTGTGAATTTTACTTATTTGTTGCTGATTTACATGC
>CAZZPD010000080.1:0-6391 GCA_964655885.1 uncultured Candidatus Izemoplasmatales bacterium
ATTTTTTTAACAGATGGTCTTACTTTCATGCCATTACCTCCTAAAATCTTTCTTTATAAATTAAATTTTTTTTATTTCATTCTATATGTAATTCTTCCACGTGTTAGGTCATATGTTGATAATTCAACTTTTACTTTATCACCTGGTAAAATGCGTATGTAATTCATGCGGATTTTACCAGAAACGTGGGCTTTAATACGGTGTCCGATTTCTAGCTCAACTATAAATTGTGCGTTAGGCAAAACTTCTACTACTTTACCTACCATTTCGATAACATCATCTTTTTTTGCCAAATTAAAATCACTCCCTTACAATTTGGTTAGGATCTCATAACCATCTTTTTTAATCAAAATCGTATGTTCAAAATGAGCCGATAATGATTTGTCTCTGGTTATAGTTGTCCAACCATCAGATAATACTTTCACTTCTTTGTTTCCTAAATTAATCATTGGTTCAATTGCTAATGTCATGCCACTTTTTAGTAAAACACCTCTGTTTGGCAATCCATAATTAGGTATTTGTGGATCTTCATGTAATTTTGAACCAACACCATGTCCAACAAACTCTCTAACAACTGAGAAACCAAATCCTTCAGCTGTTTTTTGAATTTCATGAGAGATATCTGATAATCTGTTATTTGCTTTAGCGTATTCTAAGCCAGCAAATAAACTTTTTTCTGTGCCAATAAGTAACCTCTTAGCATCTTCGGAAATCTCGCCGCATGCATATGTCCAAGCAGAGTCTCCATGGTACCCTTTATACATCGCACCTATATCTACAGATACGATATCTCCATTCTGTAATACTCGATGTGGGCTAGGTATGCCATGAACTACTTCTTCATTAATAGATACGCATGCTGACGCTGGATAACCATTATAGTTTTTAAACGAAGGAATAGCATCGTTTTCACGGATTACTTTTTCTACCAAATCATCTATATCTTTAGTAGTCATTCCCGGTTTAATAGCATCTTTGACAGCTTTGTGAGCCATTGCGACTATTCTACCAGCAACTCTCATTAATTCAATTTCTCGATTTGATTTTCTTGTAACCATTTCTATTCACCTAGTTTACTAACAATATCATTGAAAACTTCATCACTTGTTTTTCCACCATCAATGATTCTAAGTAAGCCTTGTTTTTGATAGTGTTGAAGCAATGGTCTAGTTTTCTCATTATAAATATTTAAACGATTCATTACTGCATCTTCTAAATCATCAGGTCTTTGTACAAGATGACCGCCACAGAAATCACAAATGCCGTCAACTTTCGGTGGATGATAGTCCACATGATAAGGATGTCCACAGTTTGAACATACTCGTCTTCCAGCCATGCGATGAAGTAATACATCATCTCTAACATCTACATTTATTACTGCAGTTAATTTAATTCCTAGATCATTTAAAGTTGCATCTAAAGCATCTGCTTGTGCATCAGTTCTAGGATAGCCATCTAACATGAAACCGTTAGGATATTTATGAGTACTCAGTACTTCTCTTACTATTTCGTTGGTCATATCATCAGGAACCAAGTTGCCTTGGGAAATATACTTTTTAGCTTCAATTCCTATTTTTGAATTCTTTTTCATTTCTTCACGGTATATATCACCAGTAGAAATGTGGGTCAATTTATAATGTTCTAATAGTTTTTTAGCTTGAGTACCTTTCCCTGCTCCTGGTTTACCCATAATTAATAAATTAATCATAGATAACTTATCTCATAAAACCTGTATAAGTTTTTTCTTGAGTATCTGTTTGAATCTGTTTTGAAGTTTCTAAAGCAACACCAACGATAATTAATAGTGAAGTCCCACCAATTTGTGCATATGAATGGCCTAAAGCCATTGATGTAATAATTGGTAAACTCGCTATAACAGCTAAGTATAATGCCCCAATAACTGTAATTCTAAATAATGTTTTTGTAATATAAGATTCAGTTTCATATCCTGGTCTAACACCTGGGATATATGCGTTTTGTTTTGATAAATTTTCTGCCATTTGTTCAGGTTTAATGATAATGAACGTATAGAAGAATGTAAAGATAAATATTAATACAATATATAGCAAGAACCCTATTGGTTGACTATATGAGAATATTTGATTTAACCAGTTACTTGCTCCACTACCAAGATTAATATAACTAAATACAGTATTTGGTAATGATAATATAATTGAAGCAAAGATTACTGGAATAACTCCTGCAGTATTTATCTTAAGTGGAATGTTAGATTCCTGTTTGCCTTTGAATTTAGCGCTAGCTGGTCTATTAGCGTATTGAATAGGAATCTTTCTTACTGCTACTTGCATATAAGTAACTCCAACTAATACGATAATGAAACTTAAAATACTAACTCCAAATAAAATGTATCCTGATAATTGTCCTTGACCTGAATAAACAGTTTGTAAAGCTCCATTAGGGTCAGTAATATAATACTGAATCAATGAAGTAATTGTTCCAGGTAGAGACATAATGATACCACCAACGATTAGCATTGATGATCCATTACCGATACCTTTTAGTGTGATTTGGTCAGCTAACCAAATCATGAATGCTGTACCAGCAGTTAATACAACAGCAATATAGAAATATACTAAGAACCATAAATTTCTTTGGTTTGCCCAGTCACTAACAAATAATTTGAATAAATTATCTTGTGATGCATCAAATGCAAATGTCATAGCTAATGCTTGAACAAATGCTAATGCTATTGCTAAGTATCTAGTTAATCTAGATATTTTTTGTCTACCAGCTTCGCCTTCTAAACTCCATTCTTTTAATGCTGGAATGATGTCCATTTGTAACATTTGCACAATAATTGATGCAGTAATGTAAGGACTAATCCCTAAAGCAATAATTGAATAGTTTTTAAGTGCATTCCCTGAAATTGAGTTTACGATACCTAAGAATCCAGAGTTATCAAACAAGCTAGTTAATGATTCTGTATTGATTAATGGTAAAGTGATGTAAGTTAACATCTTGAATACAGCGAATGCTAATAATGTGAAACCTATTTTTTTCATTAAATCCTTGTTCTTAAAGATCTTTTTTAAAGTTTCCATTATATCACCTCTGTCTTGCCACCAGCATCTAGAATCGCTTTTTCAGCTGAAGCTGTAAATTTGTGAGCTTGAACAGTGAGTTTTACTTCTAATTTCCCTTTTCCTAATATTTTAATACCATTAAGTACTTTTCTAACTAATCTATCTTTAATTAATAATTCAGGATTAACTACTGTACCTTCTGGATATTTATTTAAATCTGAAACGTTAACAATTGCATATTCTTTTCTGAAAGGATTTTTGAATCCTTTTTTAGGTAGACGTTTGTATAAAGGTGTTTGTCCCCCTTCGAAACCAAGTCTTACGCCTCCACCACTTCTAGAGTTTTGTCCTTTAGTTCCACGTCCTGCAGTTTTTCCATTTCCAGAACTGGTCCCACGACCTTTTCTTTTTCCGTGATGTGTTGCGCCTTGATTAGGTTTTAATTCATGTAAGTTCATAAATTGCCTCCCCTTATTTAGCTTCTTCGACTACTATTAAATGAGCCACGGTATTTATCATACCTCTGATCATTTCGTTATCTTCTTTAACTACTGAAGAATTTCTTTTAGTAAGTCCTAAAGCCTTTATTGTTTTTACTTGGTTTGGTTTGTGTCCTGATAAACCTTTTACAAGTGTGATTTTTACTTTTGCCATTATTTGAGTACCTCCTCAGGAGTAAGTCCTCTCATTTTAGCTACGGTTTCAACGTTTCTTAATTCAGATAAACCTGTAATTGTTGCTCTAACAATATTAATCGGTGTATTTGAACCTAATGATTTACTTAATACATCTTCAATTCCTGCTAATTCAAGTACAGCACGCACTGGACCACCAGCGATAACTCCTGTACCTTCTACAGCTGGACGTAAGAAGACTTTACCAGCACCATATTTACCTGTTACAGTATGAGGAATTGTAGTTCCGTTTCTAGGTACTGTTATAATATTTTTCTTAGCATCTTCGATAGCTTTTTTGATAGCGTCAGGAACTTCGCCAGCTTTACCAGTTCCGAATCCAACTTTACCATTTTTATCTCCAACTACTACTAGTGCAGAGAAGCTAAATCTTCTACCACCTTTAACAACTTTTGTTACACGGCCGATGCTTACAACTCTTTCTTCATAGAGTTTAACTTCTTTTTTTCTTGGTTTTCTGCTTCTTTTGTTATTTCTTCTGTTATTTCTGTTGTCGTTTCTGTTGAAATTACTATTTCTTTTATTTTCTTGAGAATCATTTTCTTTATTCTCAGCAACAACTTTTTTGTTTTCTTCCATCAGTTAACCTCCTTCTTAGAATTCAAGCCCATTGGCTCTTGCAGCATCCGCTAATTCTTTTACTCTACCATGATATAAATATCCACCACGGTCGAATACTACTACTTTGAATCCTTTTTCAACAGCTCTTTTTGCAATTGCTTCACCAACTGCTTTAGCTCCTGATTTATTAGATCCGTTTACATCTTTAAGTTCATTTGAGTTTGCTTGTGCTAAAGTAACTCCATTAATATCATCGATTAATTGCGCGTATATTTGTTTGTTTGAACGGAAAACATTAAGACGTGGTCTTTCAGCTGTTCCTTTTAAGTGGAATCTGATTCTACGATGTCTTTTTTGTCTTTGTTTATTCTTATTTACTGGTTTAAACATAATTTTTCACCTAGCTAATTACTTAGCTGTTTTCCCTTCTTTACGACGAACATGTTCATCTCTATATCGAATACCTTTACCAAGATATGGTTCTGGTGGACGAACTTTTCTAACGTTTGCCGCGAATTCTCCAACGATTTGTTTATTAGCACCTTTAATTTGAACTTCTGTGTTTTTATTCTTTGGAATCTCAACAGTAATTCCTTCTGGAATAATCATTTCTACTGGATTAGAATATCCAACGTTTAATACTAAGGTTTGAGGGTCTTTAAGCATAGCTCTATAACCAACACCTTTAATGTCTAAAATCTTTACATAACCTTTTGTTACACCTATAACCATATTATTCAATAACGCTCTTGTTGTTCCATGTAAAGAACGATTGCGTAAAGAATCATTTGGTCGGGTTACAGAAAGTTCTTGATTTTCAAACTTTATTTCCATGTTTTCATGGAATGTAAAGCTTAGTTCCCCATTAGGCCCTTTAACAACTACGAAATTATTTTCATTGATGTTAATTTCAACTCCTGCAGGAACTTGTATCGCTTGTTTTCCAACACGACTCATCTTTCTTGCACCTCCATTAATTATTGATTACCATATGTAAGCTAATACTTCGCCGCCAACTTTATTTCTTCTAGCAGCTCTATCAGTCATAAGACCGTTAGATGTAGAGATTATAGCGATTCCTAAGCCATTTAATACCTTAGGAATATCATCAGTTTTAGCATACACACGTAATCCAGGCTTGCTTATTTTTTTCAAACCTCTAATTACTCTTTCTTCATTTTCTAAATATTTTAATGTTACTTTTAAAGTACCTTGTACTCCTTCGTTAACGCGTTCAAAATCAACAATGTATCCTTCTTGTTTCAATACACTAAGGATTTCAGCTTTTAATTTTGACGCAGGAACATTAACTATTTTATGTTTCATTTGATTTGCATTACGGATTCTTGTTAACATGTCCGCAATTGGATCTGTCATTACCATATTATAAAGCCTCCTTCCTTACCAACTTGCTTTTTTAACGCCAGGGATTTGTCCCTTGTAAGCTAATTCACGGAAACAAACACGACATAATTTAAATTTACGATATACAGCATGAGGACGTCCACAACGTTCACATCTTGTATAGTTTCTAACTGGGAATTTCTTTGAACCACGTTTTTGACTTACTTTTTTTGATGTCTTTGCCATATTATCCTCCTTATCTCTTGAAAGGCATTCCAAATTGTTTTAACAATTCGAAAGCTTCCTGATCTGTATTTGCTGTGGTAACGATAACGATATCCATACCACGAATTTTTGATACTTTGTCGTAATTTATTTCTGGGAAAATTAATTGTTCTTTTACACCTAATGTGTAGTTTCCTCTACCGTCAAATCCTCTAGGGTTAACTCCTCTAAAGTCTCTAACACGTGGTAAAGCGATTGTAACTAATCTGTCAAAGAATTCATACATTCTTTCTCCACGTAAAGTTACTTTACATCCAATAGGCATACCTTCACGTAATTTGAAACTAGCGATTGATTTTTTAGCTCTTGTGATAAGAGGTTTTTGACCAGTGATTTGTGCTAGTTCGTTTACTGCATCATCTAATACTTTTGGATTTGCTACTGCATCACCCGCTCCAATATTAACAACTATTTTGCTAATTTTAGGAGCTTGCATAATTGAAGTATAGTTGAATTTTTCGA
>CAZZPD010000081.1:0-6306 GCA_964655885.1 uncultured Candidatus Izemoplasmatales bacterium
AAAATAAAAGAACTAGAAATTTCTAGTTCCTTTTTTATCCCCATCTTCTAGGGTCATTTTTAATTGATTCTAAATAGTGCATGTCTGCTTCTTTTATTTCAAAATCTAATTGAGTATTTTGAATGATTCTTTCTTCATGTGTTGATTTTGGAAGTGGAGCAACTCCTTTTTGAAGTAAATATCTTAAAGCTAATTGCGCTGATGATACGTTGTATTTATCAGCTATTTTTTTTATGTCTTCGTTAGACAATAAATATCCTGTTCCAAGTGGAGAATATGCTTCAATGAAAATGTCGTTTTCTTTGCAATATTTTATTGTATCTTCGTGACTAAATCCTATAAAGTAATCGATTTGATTAACCATTGGTTTGATTTTGTTATTTTTAATGATGTTTTCTATATCATTAGGAGAAAAATTAGAAACACCTATTGCTTTAATTTTTCCTAACTTATAATATTTTTCTAATACTTTATACACTTGAACATTTCCATCACTACAATCTTTTCCAATTTCATTCCAAGGCCATGGCGCATGTATTAGATATAAATCAATATAATCTAATCCTAGATTATTGATTGATTCAATAAAGGCAATCTCTGCTTCTTGGTATGTTTTTATCTCTGCAGGAAGTTTAGTAGTTATAAATATTTCTTCTCTCTTAATTTTTGAATCTCTAATTGCTCTTCCAACGCTTTTTTCATTTCCATATGCTAAAGCTGTATCAATGTGTTTATAACCGTTTCTTAAAGCTGTTAAAACTGCATTATATGCTTCATCGCCAGACTTAATTTGCCATGTACCAAAACCAACTTTAGGTATTTTAACTCCATTATATAATTCATAGGTTTTTTGAAATTCTTTCATATTATCACTCCATTTTTATAAACTATTTTTATATTATCATATATATAATATATATTTTTTAAATTTGCATAATTTTTTGAAAAAAAAGCAAATTTTTTAAGATTTGCCTTTTAATATTTCTTCTTTTACATATAACAATAAGCTTTTTCTAGCTTTTTCACTTAATTTCCTGATTTCAATTGTTATATCATATATCATATCTTGTTTATCTATTGAAAGTTTTTCTATATCAATTACTCTATCTTTATTAATTAGTCTATCTAATGATTCTTTTTTTGTTAATTTATTAAAACCAGATATATTATTTACTATTTTAAATAATTCAAATATCTGGTTTTCTTTAATTGCTTCTAGAAGTCTTTCAGTTTCTTCAACATAATAACTAAATATAGTTGCATAATATGTTTTAAATCCACCTATCCTCATAGTAAAAAAGAAATCATCAAGTAAATAACAAACCTTATATACATCATCAAATTGATCAATAATATGTGTGTCTCCTAATTTCATATTCATATTTCTGATTAATACATAGTCTTGAATTACACTTATTAAGTATTTATCAGGAATTTCGCTTAAGATATCATAATCTAGATTTAAATTATGATAAAACTCTTTTAGGTCATCAATCTTATTATATTTGTTCATGTTTCTTAAAGATGTATATTTTCTTGACTTATAAAATTTTAAAAGATTCTTTGTCGTTGGACTTTTTTTCATATCTTTCTCCTATGTTTATATTTATTATACTTTATAAATAAACAGATTTGTTAATATGAAATTATTTTTTTATAAAATTTTCTATCATTTCAACGTCTTTATCTCCTCTACCAGATAGATTTACTAAAATGATTTGATCTTTATCTAGTGTTTTAGCTAGTTTGATTGCTTCAGCTATTGCATGACTAGATTCAATAGCAGGAATAATTCCTTCCATTTTGGATAACTCTAGGAATGCATTAATTGCTTCTTGGTCAGTTGCACTTCTATACTCGACTCTCTTAATTGACTCTAAAAATGCATGTTCAGGTCCTACTCCAGGATAATCTAATCCAGCAGATATTGAGTAAACTGGAGCAATGTTGCCAGATTCATCAAAGACGCATTTTGTGTTCATCCCATGGATGATACCTTCTTTTCCTAAAGTCATTGTAGCAGCATGGTCTTTTGTTTCTAATCCCTTACCTGCAGCTTCTACACCAATCATTTTAACCGATTTATCTTCTAAAAAATCAGTGAATAACCCAATTGCGTTACTTCCTCCACCAACACACGCTAATAAATAATCAGGTAATCTACCTTCTTGTTCTAGCATTTGCTTTTTTGCTTCTTCACCAATTATTTTTTGGAAATACTTAACGATTGTTGGATATGGATGTGGCCCAACTGCTGATCCTAATAAATAGAATGTATCATCAATTCTTTCTACCCATTTGCCGATTGCATAATCAACAGCATCAGCTAATGTTGCGGTGCCTTGATCTACACCTGTAACTTTAGCTCCAAGCATTTCCATTCTAAAGACATTTAGTTTTTGTCTTTCCATATCGATTCTTCCTTGGAATACTTCGCATTCCATACCAAACATAGCCGCTGCTGTAGCTGTAGCTACACCATGTTGACCAGCACCCGTTTCAGCGATTACTTTTGTTTTGCCCATTCTTTTTGCTAATAATATCTGCCCAATAGTATTATTAATTTTATGTGCTCCCATGTGATTTAAATCTTCTCGTTTAAGATAAATCTTAGCTCCTCCGCATTTTTCAGTTAATCTTTCTGCGTAATATAAAGAACTTGGTCTACCCACATAGTTCTTCAAATAATATTTAAATTCTTCTATAAAACTTTCGTCTTCTATAGCTTCTAAAAAAGCTTTTTCTAAATCGTTTAATGCTTCTACTACTTGTGGAGGTACAAATTGTCCACCAAATTTACCAAATTGAAATTTCATTTTTTATTCTCCTTTTTTATTTTATTTTTAATTTCGTCTATGATAAATATCTCTCTTCAAGGTCCCATATTTTCCTCCTTATATATAAAAAGCCCTCTACACAAAATGTGTAGAGGACGTATTATCGTGGTGCCACCTCTGTTTAGTTTTTTAAAAAAACCCTTTGTCAGGTACTATCATACCCTAGCTCTATAACGGGAGCACCCGTAAAATGTTACTTAAATTCACACTTTCTCTCTTGAGTCCATTCAACAATTCTAGCAATACTAGTTTCCACCATACACTAGCTCTCTATCATATTAAGAAACGTCTACTAATCTCAATCAACGATTTATTTTGACTTATTATATATTTTTAAGTATTTAATGTCAATATATATCACACATTTTACAAAAAAAATATTAATTTATATAAAAATTAAAAATATTTAAAACTTTTTTCTTGACAAATATTTACTTGTATATTATACTATAGATAGTTAAAAGCAAAACTAGCGAAAGTTAGTGACGCAAAGCTATAGGGCCTTCGTAAGATGGTAGCCAGTTGCCGGTATCTTTTTAAGATAGTGGCTTTTTTTATTTCTATAGCTCTAACTAAAATATGATCGTAAAGCCAAAATCGAAGTGATTCGATGACGGAAAACTATAGGGTCTCATTGAGATTGCCAGTTGCCTATCATATTAATAACGATAATTTTATTATCATTATTATGTTGAATATGCAAAGTCGAAATTGGATTTTTTCCAATAGCAGCGAAACTTAAATAGTTTTAAATGTCATGTGAATTATGATGAAAATTTTGGCTTTTTATATTATAAATTAAATTAAAAAAATTAAAATAGGAGGCTTTATTATGAAAAAGATTTTAGCAGCAATTATCGTAGCATTATTATTAGGGGGAACTGCATTTGCATTCTCATATTGGGACAACACTGAAGTTACTGATTCAGTATCATTAACAGCAGGCGAAGGTGTAACATTATCTATTGATGATCCATCAAGTACAGATACTTTGGTACCAACTGGAGCAATATTAAAATCTGGAGATACTTACAGTATTGTTTTATCTTATACAGTTGAATTAGACCAAATTGCATCAGCAGCACTAGACTTATCAGTAGTTGTAGACACAAAAGCAATTGATGACAACACTACATTAGGAACTGATTATGTAAATGTTGTAATCGGTGGAGACACAACAGTTAATGGTGATGCACCAGCAACAGTTACTGTTACAATTACTTTAAATGAACCAATTGAAGCTGATTACGCTGCAGTAGCTAACGGAACAATTTCTTTCAACTTAACTTTTACAGCTGAATAATTAGTATAAATTTAACGCTGTACAAATTTTTTCAAGGAGCTTAACATACATGACTAAGGAGAAAAAAACTTCATCAAAGAGTCAAATTAAAAATGACCTTTTTAAGTTTACTAAATTTCTCCTTAGTGTTGCCTTGATAATCTTTGTAGGATATGCAATTTTAAATTGGGTACCTTTTGTTTCAAAATATGATAATTATATTATCGCAACTCCAAGTATGGAGCCAGTCATTAATGTAAATGATGTTGTAATTATTGATAATTCAATTAATTTAGATGAATTAGAAGCACAATATTTAGAGAGTGATGAACAAATTGTTATTGCAATATATCATGATATCTACATAAACCAAGTTTTATATGAAGATCAAGTTTTTGTACATTATTTAAACTCAATATATTATGAAGGTGATAATAGAAATTATCTTACTAATGGTTATAATGGTGAAGTAGATCCATGGGTATTAGAAGATGATGACATTCTTGGTATTTTTATTGGCCGTGTTCAAAAAATTGGTAAATTTCTAAGGTTTGCGCAATCTGATATTGGTAAAATAATACTAATTGTTGATGTAGTAGTAATTTATATATTAGTTGAGTTTATATTAGATGATAAATCAGATAAAAAGAAAAAGAATAAAAAAAGCAATATAGAAGAGAAAGAAGAAACTAAATAGATTCTTCATTTTGCTTTATTAGGATGGGAGGTAATACTATGAATAGAAAAACAATACTAGCTAAAATATTAGTTTTAGTTGTTTTTGTCATTAGTTTTACTTCTACTTTTACTATAGGTTATTCTTATTGGGATGATTCATCTAAACAAGATAATGTTACAGCTAGCATTGGTAGTTGGAAAAATACAATTTCAACAGCACAAGAATTTTACGATATGGTTACGAATACTAGTAGTTTATCAACTGATGAGTTTTACTTAGCTAATGATATTGATTTTACTGGATTCACTTGGGATTATGACGCAACTAATTATAATGTAACTTTTAGAGGCACACTACATGGAGAAGGATATACATTAAGTAATTTAACTATTAATAATGATAGTTCTACATATGTCTATTTTGGAATTTTCCCTAGATTAGAAAGTGCAACTATTGAGAATCTAAATTTAAGTAATGTCAACTTAGTTCTAGGAACTTCCGGACTTAGTTCTTCATCAATTAACTCTGGGTTAATTGCTGGTGAAGTATATGGCAATACAACAACAATTGCTAATATTACAATTACTGATTCTGGAGTAAGAGGTACTGGTTCAACTGGTACTGGAGGATTAGTAGGTTACTTATCTGCAAGTACAACTATTTTAGATGTAGATAACATTAAAGCTACAAACTTAAGAGTTTTCTCAACAGGAGCTAACGTCGGTGGAATATTAGGATCTATAGATGCTAGTGGTGCACAAGCATTAATTGATGATATTGATATTGAAGGCGAAGTTTATTCAGCAGCATCAACCTCATATACAGGTGGAATTATTGGTTACATTAATACAAATACTGTATTTAATGTTAACAGAGCAATCGTTGAAATGAGTTCACAAAACACATTAGAAACTAATGCATCTTATTACTTAAATTATTCAGAAAAATATTTAGGTGGATTTATAGGTTATAATGGTTCAACAAGTACTGATGTTGTATTAAGTGATGTATTCTTTACTGGTAGTCTTATTACAGAAGTTGCTAGAAATGGTATTTATGTAGGTACTGCAATTGGTAGAGATAAAGGATCATATACATTAACAAATGCATATTATTCAATGGTAGAATTTATAGATAAACAAGGCAATATAACATATACAGCTAGCGGATTAAGAGGAGTGGATGCTACGCTTGTAAATAGCTCAAGCATGCCAAGTTTAACTTGGTGGAATAGCTTCGCTACAACGTTCTATTCAGCGAATAGCTTATGGGGGCAAGATACCTCTGGTAGACTGTATTTAATTAGATAAACAACGACATCTTATTCATTAGAAGGTGTCGTTTTTAATTATTTATTTAAATACCCCTTGAAAAATTAATCAAAATGTTATATAGTATTATCATCAAAGGCAAACACATCGTATCTCTTTGTGAGTATGTATGTTTGTTTGAATTGATAAAGCTAAACCCGGAGCAATCCGGCGACAGAAAACTATAGGGTCCCTCTG
>CAZZPD010000082.1:0-6151 GCA_964655885.1 uncultured Candidatus Izemoplasmatales bacterium
CTCCAAAATTTAAGGCCGCGTAAAAGCAGCCATTATTTTTTCTTTATATAATCAAACTTAAAATATCTTCTTCCAAGATAAATAATTGAAAAGACTAATAAGGCAAATATAAGCACTAATATATTAGCTATATAAGCTCTATCCCCACCTAAGTAATCATAGATAACTACGAAACCTAAGAGCCCAAAAACCGCTATGAATAACAAGTAAAAGAACTCTATTCTATATGTTGCTTTTACTTTACGTTTTAGATAATCTTTTTTAAAAATCAAATATATTGTTCCTAAAACAGTAACTATACTATTAGCAATTAAAGTCCAAAACATAAATATATTAATATTAAGAACTTTGTCAATTTCAAACAGGTATGTAAATACTAAAATGATCGGTAAAAAGAAAACCATTGATGCATAGAAAATAATAATACTAATCTCAAATTGAGAATAAATTTTTGGTTTATCACGTTTTATCATGGGCTGTTAGCCTCAGATTGAGATTGTTGAAGTTTTTCTTTTCTTCTGTCTCTAAAGAAATTATATAATACTCTTATGGATGCTGCTATTGGTGATGCAAAGATAACACCCACGCCACCAAATAAAGCTCCAAAGAATAGAATTGAAATAATAATGATTATTGGATGCATCGATAAATGATGACCGATAATTAATGGTTGGAAAATATTCCCTTCAAAGAACTGCAAAACCACATTAACTAATAAAACTAATGCTGGCCCAGGACCAGTTGTGGCTATAAACGTATAAATAATTGGTGGAACAGCTGCGATGATCATCCCAAAGTAAGGAATGATATTAGTAACGCCAACTAATACGCCAAATACCAGATAATACTTTAATCCTATTAACCTATAAACTATGGTAGCTACTGTACCTAAAACAACCATTAAGAATACTTGTCCTCTTAAGTAAGCGCCAACTGTTTGGTTTAATTTAGAACCAAGTTCAGCTATTGTTTTTTCTTGCTTTTGTGGAATAATTGAACGAATTTTCTCTGAAATCATTTCATAATCCATTAAGTAATAAATTAACAGAATTGGTAGTAATGCTACACTTGCCATGATTGGAATTAATGAGCTTGAAACTGTTGAAATTAAATTAGGAACTAAACTATCTAATGTTGAACTAATCAGATCTGTTTCAGTAATATACGCATAGATTTGGTCATAGATATCTTTCCCCAATATAAATTCATCTCTTAAATCATTTTCAATATAATCAATAATCGTTTGAAAATCTCGATTAAAGAAATTATTGATTTCAGCTACTATTCTTGGACTTAAATAATAAAATCCAGCAAAAATAATCGCTACAGTCAATACAAAAACAATCCCTAAAGAGAACCATCTTGGCCCTACGCCTTTTTTCTCCAAATACTTAATAATTGGAAAAATAATTAAAGATGTTAAATAGGCAAGTAAAACAGGAACGATAGCTGATCTAATTGCATTTAATATCCATCGCCAAAAATCATCAAACTGAATTGC
This sequence comes from uncultured Candidatus Izemoplasmatales bacterium, assembly GCA_964655885.1. Taxonomy (GTDB): domain Bacteria; phylum Bacillota_I; class Bacilli_A; order Izemoplasmatales; family Hujiaoplasmataceae; genus 4572-104. Next base: position 1,502 of record CAZZPD010000082.1, read on the forward strand.
AATGAATAATATACCAAATCCAAGTAAAGCAATCGCTAAATATTTAATTATTCGGTTAAGTGTTTCATCGGAAATTTGTTTCTTTTTCATCCTTTTACCTCTAATAATTAATTATAACATAATTAAAAGAATATATCTTCTTTTGGTTTAATTTTGAATATTTCTTTTCTTAAGATTAATCACATTCGTCACAAGAACTGCAATTTCCTGCACATGAATTAGTAGTTAAGTTCCTTATTGAGTTAACTAAAAATTGATATAGATCCTTTAAAGGAATTTGTTTCTGTTCGCCTGTTTTAACTATCTTAACGTTGATTACTCCGTTTTCTTTTTCTTCAGTTCCATAGATTAAATTAAACATTGGATTTAATCGTTCTGATTGTTTGAATTTACCTTTTAAATTCTTATTAAAGAAATCATAATCGCACACTAATCCACCATGTCTTAGATCATTTACAATCCTTAACGCATCGTTCTTAACTGAATCTCCTAATGCAATCATAAAACAGTGAATAAATGGATTAGGTTCGACATTGTTTACGGACTCAAGAGCGATTAACAATCTTTCCATACCAAAAGCAAATCCTACTGATGGCACATCTGGCCCATCTAAAGATTTAACTAAATTATTATATCTTCCACCACCTACAAGTGTTTTTTGTGCTCCTAATGATTCTAGATTAGCATCTATTTCAAATACAGTATGCGTATAATAATCTAACCCTCTAACTAATGTATTATCGACAACATAATTTAATCCGATTGCGTCAAGCGCTTCTATCACTTGATCGAAATGATATCTATCTTCATCGGTTAAATAATCCAGAGGTTTTGGTGCTTCAACTAAGATAGGATTGTCTTTATCTACTTTACAATCTAAAACTCTTAAAGGATTTTCTTCATATCTTCTTTGACAATCGCTACATAACTCTGTGATATTAGGTTTTAAATATTCTTTAAGTTTTTCTTTGTAAGTATCTTTTGATTCAGATCCACCTAAAGAATTCACTTTAACAGTAATATCTTTAATCCTTAAAGCTTCTAAAACTGTACTAGCGTAATTAATAATTTCAGCATCTATCAAAGGAGAATTAGATCCTAAAGCTTCAGCTCCAAATTGTCTAAATTGTCTATATCTTCCTTTTTGTGGTCTTTCATATCTAAACATAGGTCCATGATAATAAAGCTTCACTGGCTGATTTGCACTTGCATATAGCTTATTTTCAATTGCACTTCTTACTACTGAAGCAGTTCCTTCAGGTCTTAGAGTGATACTTCTACCACCACGATCTTTAAAATCGTAAGTTTCTTTCTTTACAATATCAGTTGTTTCACCTACACCACGATGAAATAACTCACTATATTCAAAAATAGGCGTACGAATTTCCTTGAAATTAAATAATTTAGAAACATTTCTAATTACTTCTTCTAAATTTTGCCACTTGTTTGTTTCATCAGGTAATATATCATATGTACCCTTTATTTTATTAATCATTGTTCTCTCCTTTTTTTTAAAAAATCGTCCTCATTTAAAGGACGACATCCGCATAGAGGATTCTAAATGTAACTACTCAAAATAATGATCATTTACTTTGTTTTTTACATAAGCTACTAAATCTTTGACTATTTTTAATTTTGTCGCAGATTCATCATCAATTGTAATCAAAAATTCACTTTCAATTTGATTGAATAATTCAAGTGCATCTAAAGAGTCTGCCCCAAAGTCACTAGCTAATCCAGCTTCTAAAGTTACCAATTCTGGTTTAACGTTTAATTCTTGAACAATTAACTCTTTAATTTTATCGAATACGATTTGAAATTTATCCATATTTTCCTCCACAAAGTCATTCGAAAATACCATAAATATTATATATTATTTTTATAACCTAGTCAAATGAGTTTACTGATTCATTTTCTCGATTATAATCGTAACTGGGCCATCATTAATTAGTGATACATCCATATGAGCTCCAAAGACTCCAGGAAGAACATTTATTTTAAACTCTTTTCTTAAAATTTCGTTAAACTTCAAATACAATTGATTCGCTTTCTCATATTCCATCGCCAATGAAAAACCAGGGCGATTCGATTTATGAGTTTCTCCATATAAAGTAAATTGAGAAATGGAGAGTATCTCACCATCAATCTCCTTTATTCCTAAATTTAATTTACCATCTGAATCATCAAAAATTCTTAATTTGCCCACTTTTTTTGCAACATATTCAATTTCTTTTAATGTATCATCTTTTCTAATTCCTACTAAGAGTAAAAATCCTTTTTCTATCTTTGAAACTATTTTTTTGTCAACTTGAACGCTAGCTTCTTTTACTCTTTGAACAACTACTCTCATTAGCCTACCCTTTCGATTGAATATACTCCTTTTAATCTTTGAATATTAGCGATGACTTGGCCAAGTTCAACAACCGAACCTATTTCAATTTTCATTTTGATAATACCTTCTTTAATATTATTAGAATGAGCTGAAACCTGTAATATTTTTGCTTTTGAAGCTGTAGCCGCATGGACAATTTCAGCTAAAATATTATCACGGTTAATCACAAGTATTTTTATATTTGAAGTATATTTAACTAGACTATTATCTCCCCAATATACATCAATTAATCTTGCTTCTTCAAAGTTCTTAACATTATTACAAGCAGTTCGATGAACCACAATACCACTATTTCTAGATACATAACCAATGATATCATCACCTAATACAGGATTACAACAATTAGCTAACCGAACTGAAGGTTTGTCTAATCCTTCTACAATAATATTAATATTTGAATGAATATAACGTTTTTTATTTTGATCAGCTTTATTAATTTTCTCAAGTAAATCAGCATCTGTTAATTCATCTTTACCAGTCAATAAATTAGCTGCTCCAATAGGAGAAACAACGTTTTTACCTATTTCAAAATATAAATCTTCTAGCGTTTTGATTCCCCTTGTAGTAAATGTTTGCGCTACTAATTCATCTGTTACTTTTAAATCTACTCTTTTAGCTAAAATTTCTCTATCTAATTCTTCTTTACCTTTTTCAATTAAGAATTCTCTTCTTTGCTTATTTAAAAAGTTTTTAATTTTACTTCTAGCATTAGAAGTTTTAGCTATCTTTAACCAGTTTTCATTTGGCCCAACAGAATTCTTAGAAGTTTTAATCTCAACCAAATCACCAGTTTTTAATGTATAATCTAATGGCCTAATTTTTCCATTTACAATCGCTCCTACTGTTTTCTCACCAACTTTAGTATGAATTCTAAATGCAAAGTCTAAAGGTGTAGCTCCAGCAGCTAAATCGATAATATCTCCATTAGGTGTAAATACATAAACATTCGCATGTAAGATATCATCTGTAAAAATATTTAAAATTTCTTCATCAGAATCACTTTCTTCAGTATATTTGATTAATTCTGAATACCATCTCAACTTAGAAGAAACAATATTTTCAATATTCTTTTTAGATGACGCTCTAGGTGAACTTTCTTTATATGCCCAGTGAGCCGCAACTCCTTTTTCAGCGATTTCATCCATCTCATGAGTTCTAATCTGTATTTCAAATATCTTTCCTTTACTAACAACTGTTGTATGTAAAGATTGATACATATTTGGCTTTGGCATAGCTATATAATCTTTAAATCTACCAGGAACAGGAACAAATTTGGAATGTACAATACCAATAGCTCGATAACAATCGCTTATTGTTTTAACAATAATTCTTAATGCTAATAAATCGTTAATTTCTTCAAAATCTACATCTTTATTTTTCATTTTGTAATATACAGAATGAATATTTTTTATTCTGCCTTTAATATCAAAAACAAAATTTTCTTTTTTAAGTAATTCAAAAAGATCATCTCTCATCACTAAAACATCAGTTTCCCGATTTTCTTTTTTATCTTTTAGTAATTCAGCTATTTCCTGATATTCTGCCGGATATATATATTTAAATGCTAAGTCTTCTAACTCAGCTTTTAAACGATACATCCCTAATCTATGGGCAATTGGAGCGAAAATATCTAGTGTTTCTCTAGATATTCTTGTCTGTCTAGCATCATCTAGAAACCCCAGTGTTCGCATATTGTTTAGTCTATCAGCTAACTTAACAAAGATTACTCTAATATCTTTAGACATTGCTAAAACCATCTTTTGATGATTTTTAACTTGTTGAGATTCTTTAGAACCTTTATAGTGCAACATATCTAATTTAGTAACACCTTCAACAATATCTGCGATTTCTTCATTAAACATTTCTTTTATATCTTGATAAGTAGCTGGAGTGTCCTCAATCACATCGTGTAATAATCCTGATACTAATGTATTTGGGTCAACTTGATATTCAGCTAATGTAATTGCCACATCTCTAGGGTGAACAATATATGGTAATCCTGATTTTCTTTTCTGAGGTTTATGCATTTCATATGCATAGTCAAAAGCACTCTTGATTAAATCAAGATGTTCTTTTTTCTTGAGATATTTAGTTACCTCTTCATAGAGGGGACGGTAAATATCCTCTTTAGTCATAAATCCTCCTAGAATTTCATTAATACTTTTACGTCGTAATCTTTAATCTTATCTCTACCCTTTAAATCTACTAATTCAATCATAAATCCTAAACCAACAACTTTACCACCTGCTTCTTCAACT
>CAZZPD010000083.1:0-6112 GCA_964655885.1 uncultured Candidatus Izemoplasmatales bacterium
TATTATACACTTATTGGACTAGTGTAATGCTTATCTCTGAATACATTACTCCTGTTATTCAATAGGATATATAGTTATAATTTTTGTAGATAAAAATTTTTTACTCATAAAGTTTATTATATTTAAAATAAATAAATATATAACTTAATACTTAGTGGTTGACTTATAGCACATTGTAGTATAAAATAAAGATGAACTTTATAAAATACTAAATATTAACTAGGAGAAAACTCAAATGATTAAAAGAACAATAAGACAATATGTTGATACAGAGTTAAGAAACTACCCTGTGGTAGTCATCACTGGACCAAGACAGGTCGGAAAATCAACTCTTGCTCATACTTTCACTGGAAATGAGCAATTTCAATATGTTTCATTAGATGATATCAATGAGAGACGTTTGGCAATAGAAGATCCTAAATATTTCATTGAATCGAAAGGATATCCATTGATAATTGATGAAATACAGTATGCTCCTCAATTAATTGAAGTCATAGAAAGTATAGTTAATCATAGGCGGTTACATAATGAAGCGTCAAACGGACTATTTATTCTTACAGGATCCCAAACATATCAACTTATGAGTAATTTGACAGAATCATTAGCGGGAAGAGCAGCAATAATTAAAATGATGCCCCTAAGTGAAAATGAAATAAATGAAACTGAAGAAGTCCCATTTGTTCCGTCGAAAGAACGAGTAAAGATTAACTTGAATCGCCCTCATCAAAATATTAAAAATTTATTTAAGAAAATAACAAAAGGATATTACCCTGAATTATTTAAAAATCCAAGTATTGATCCAAATCGTTATTATAGTTATTATGTTTCAACTTATATTGATCGAGATGTAACAGAACTTATCAACGTTAAAGACAAAATGAGATTCACTCAGTTTATGACCATTTTAGCTTCATTGACTGGACAAGAATTAGTAATGGGGAATTTATCAAAATTAGTAAGTGTTTCTATTCCTACCATTAAAAATTGGATTTCCGTTTTAGAAACAAGTGGAATTATCTATTTGCTCCAACCCTACAATGAGGCATCTATTATAAAGAGAATTGTTCGTCGCCCAAAAATCTATTTTTGTGATACAGGATTAGCTAGTCATCTAGCAAAACTTCAAAATCCTGAAAATTTGGCTTCAAGTCATTTTTCTGGAGCGTTTGTTGAGACATACGCCATGAATGAAATAATGAAATCTTATTGGAATAATGGACAAGAGTTTAATGCATTTTACTACAGAGATAATAATTCAAATGAAATAGACTTGATCCTTCTTAGAGATGGAGTTTTGCATTTTGTTGAAATCAAATCAGGAATGACATATTCCATGAGTAATGTTAAAGCATTTAAACAGCTTGAACGAACCAAATACAAGATAGGAGAGTCTGGTATTGTGTGTCCAAGTTCAAGGTTTTATTCAATTTCATCGAATACACACGTAATTCCTATTGTAGCAATTTAACTCTATTACTAAGTTATTTGAAATTAATTTATTAATTAAGTTGTTACTCTGCATATTGTGCAAACAATCCTGTAATTGAATAATATGCAAAACTATTATAAGATGAGAATTTTCTCATCTTTTACTTTAATTAATGTATATACATTTACATACCTTTTAATAAATATTATAATTATCTTGTGAGGTGGATTTATGAAAGAATATAGTTTACAAGAATTAATTAAAGGATTAGATATAGGTAAGTGGACTTCAAGAGATTTAGTTGATATGTATTTAGAAAGAATCAAACAAATAGACCAATCTGGTCCTAAGTTAAACGCAATGGCTGAAATTAATCCTGAAGTTTACGAAATAGCTGACAGTTTAGATTTAGAAAGAAATACAATTGGTAAAAGAGGTCTATTACATGGTATTCCTATTGTTATTAAAGATAATATTAATACCTATGATTTTATGCATACATCTGCTAGTTCTATAGCGTTAAGTGATTTATTTGCTCCTAATGATGCATTTGTTGTAAAGAAACTTAGAGAAGCGGGAATGATAATTTTAGGAAAAACAAATTTATCTGAATTTGCATATTTCATGAGTTTTGATGATATGCCTTCAGGATATGGATCTAGATTTGGTCAAGTAAAATCACCTTATAATGAAAAAATAGATCCACTTGGGTCCTCAACTGGGTCAGCTGTAGCTGTAGCTAGTAATATGATTCCAGTTTCAATTGGTACCGAGACAAATGGATCATTAACTGCACCAGCACAAAACAATAGCATAGTAACAATAAAACCAACACTTGGATTAGTTTCAAGAACTGGAATCATACCAATTAGTCATAAACAAGATACGGCTGGACCAATGGCTAGAACTGTAGCTGATTGTGCTATATTATTAGATGTCATATATGGTAAAGATGAAAATGATTTAAAAACTTATCATTTGTCTGAAAAAAAATATAATTTTAGTGAAACATATAATCAAAGTACTAGTAATCTAAATATAGGCATATTAAGATTCTCAAATACTAAATATACTGATGAAGAGTTAAAAATACTAGAAGAAGCTGAAACTGTTTTAAAAAATAAAGTTAAATCAATAAAACATATATCAATGAAGCATGAAGAGTTTTCTTATACTTCACTAATATATGAATTTAAAGTTGATTTAAATAAATATTTATCATCTGTAAGAAGTCATACTAATATTCATACATTAAAAGATCTAATTGAATTTAATAAATTAGATCCTGAAAGAAGATTAAAATATGGTCAATCAATATTTGAAGCTTCAGAGAAAACTTCAGGAACTCTAAAAGAGCCCGAATATATAGACGCAAGAAAAGATGTATTGTTAAAGGCTAAAAAACTTACAGAAACAATGATTGAAAATGACCTTGACGTAGTTATAATGACAAGAAGAACTTCACACGGACCAATTGCTGGTAATCCATGTGTATGTGTACCAGCAAAAGCATTAATTGATACAACTCCAAGAAGTCTATTTTTTGTAGGTAAGAATTTTGATGATGATTTATGTTTACAAGTAGCTTATCAATATGAACAAGCTACCAAGAAAAGAATACCACCAACCTTTTAATAAATAAAAAAGACGTCTCAATTTAGACGTCTATTTTAATTCTATAGGTTTTACTTTCTTAATTAAATAGATAAATGGTGTATCTAAAACCGCAACCAATAATTTAATCAAGTAAGTTGAAATAAATACTCCAACTACAGACTCAAAAGGTAAATATCCAGATAATAAAAATGCAATAGGTACAAATATTAGTGTATCAATTAATTGAGATACGATAGTTGACCCATTATTTCTAATCCACAAATATTTGTTGTCAGGTAATTTTTTCTTTATCCATTGGAAAATATATACATCAAACATTTGTGAGACTATAAATGCTGTAACACTACCTAAAACAATCCATGGGGTAAACCCAAATATAGTTTCTAAAGCTGTTTGAGCACCATCATTTATATGAGGCGCAAACCATAAAGCAAATTGCATTACAATTAAGAATATAAATAAGACAATAAATCCTAGATAGACAGCTTTTTTAGCATCTTTCTTACCGTATATCTCATTAAGTACGTCAGTGCCTAAAAAGATTGTACCATATAGTATATTGCCTAAACTTGCTTCAAGACCAAATAATGGTATGATTTTAACTACTTGAACATTCGCTAAAATAGTTGCTAGAACTATCCAAAAGAATATTCCCATTTTTCCAAAAACTTTGTACATTAGGGTAAACATAACAAAGTTAATAAGTGCAAATAGCACCCAAATTAATTCATTTGGCATATTAAATTTCCTCCTAGTTTTGTTGACGCAGGATGGTTTCGAACTGCGATGCTTTTATATTATATATAATCTGTAGAAAAAAAACAAGAAAAGTTTGCTTATATATAGAAAAAATAGTAAAATATTAATGATTATTTCATGGAGGTAAAATATGGAAAGAAAAGTACTTGTAGAAGTATCAGCTAGACATGTTCATTTGTCTAAAGAAGATTTAGAAATTTTATTTGGAAAAGGGTATGAATTAACTGTAAAGAAACCTTTAAGTCAACCTGGTCAATTTGCGGCTAACGAAAGAGTAACTTTAGTAGGCCCTAAAAGAGAATTGGCTAGAGTATCAATATTAGGTCCTGTAAGAAAAGCAACACAAGTTGAAATATCATTAACAGATGCTAGAAGCATAGGTGTGGTAGCTCCAATTAGAGAATCTGGAGATATTAAAGATAGTGGATCATGCAAAATAGTTGGTCCTAAGGGGGAAATTGAATTAAAGGAAGGCGTTATTGCAGCTAAAAGACATATTCATGTAACACCAGAAGACGCTAAAAGAATGGGTTTAATTGACAAATCAATCATATCAGTAAAAATAGATTCACCTGATAGAAAAGCAATTTTAGGTGATGTTGTTGTAAGAGTTAGAGGTGATTTTGCTTCATCAATGCATATTGACACAGATGAAGGCAATGCAGCTCAAGTTGTTGGCGAAGTATATGGAGAGATTCTTTAGTCTTGGCTATCAAATATGAATTAGTCCATGTGGACAAGAATAGTGGTGCACGTTTAGGTGTATTACATACTCCACATGGATCATTTGAAACACCAATCTTTATGCCAGTAGGAACTCAAGCAACAGTTAAAACGCTAAGTTCTAAAGAAATAAAAGAAGTAAGTGATGGACTTATTTTAGGAAATACATATCACTTATGGTTACAGCCCGGTGATGATATCGTAAAAGAACACGGAGGTATCCGTGGTTTTATGAATTGGGATGGAGCTTTATTAACTGATTCAGGAGGCTTTCAGGTTTTTTCTTTAGCAGATATAAGAAATATATCAGAAGATGGAGTTACATTTAAGCATCACTTAAGTGGAGCTACACTAAATCTAACACCTGAAAAAGCGATAGAAATTCAAAACAATTTAGGTGCTGATATCATCATGAGTTTCGATGAATGTCCACCTTTTCATTCTGATTATGATTATATGAAAGACTCAGTTCTAAGAACAATAAGATGGGCTAAAAGAGGAAAAGAAGTTCATCAATTTCCTGAAAAACAAGCATTATTTGGAATTGTTCAAGGAGGCCCATACAAAGACCTTAGAAAGATGTGTATCGAAGAACTTACAAAAATAGATTTTCCTGGATATTCAATTGGCGGATTATCTGTCGGAGAAACAAAAAAAGAAATGTATGATATGTTAGAATATCTTAAAGATTATATGCCAAAAGATAAACCTAGATACTTAATGGGTGTTGGTTCGCCTGATGACCTAATTATGGGTGTTTTAAATGGAATCGACATGTTTGATTGTGTCTTACCAACAAGAATTGCTAGACATGGCTCAGCCATGACGAGCAATGGTAAAATAGTGATTAAAAATAAGTTGTATGAAAAAGATATGGGGCCACTCGATCCAAATTGTGATTGCTTTGTATGCAAAACTCATACAAGAAGCTATATTAGACACTTGTTTAAAGGTAAAGAAATGCTAGGACAACGTTTAGTAAGCTATCATAACCTCTATTTTTTAAAGGATTTGATGAAACAAATAAGAGAAGCGATTAAAGAAGATAGATTACTAGAATTCAAGAAAGAATTCTTTAAAAAATACTATGGTTAAATCTAGAGATTTAGACAAATATATTTATTTCTTATTCATTATATGATAAGATATTACTAAGAAGAAAATAGTGGGGGTACAAAATGTTTGATATTAATGATAAATTTAATCAAAAACCTACGATCAAAGTAATTGGAATTGGTGGTGGCGGCGGATCAGCTGTAAACAGAATGATCGAAAATGAAGTTCGAGGCGTTGAATTTGTCGCAATGAATACTGACGCTCAAGTTCTTAGACTCTCAAAAGCAGATATAAGATTGCAACTAGGAAAAACCCTTACTAGAGGTTTAGGAGCAGGGGCTAACCCTGATATTGGTAGACAAGCAGCGTTAGAATCTGAAGATGAAATCAGAGATATGCTAGCTGAAACTGATATGGTATTCATCACTGCTGGTATGGGTGGCGGAACTGGAACAGGTGCAGGCCCAGTAGTCGCTAGAATTGCTAGAGAAATGGGATGTTTAACAATTGGTGTTGTTACTAAACCAT
>CAZZPD010000084.1:0-5990 GCA_964655885.1 uncultured Candidatus Izemoplasmatales bacterium
TGAATTCCTTCGCTAACAGCTACTAAGCATTGTTTTTTCTTTTCATATATTTCTATAACTTCTTTTTTAAATTTTTCAATTGAAAATGGAACTTCAGGTAAATAAATCAAATCAGGTCCAAATCCTGATTCGCAAGCGATTGCACTAGCTGCAGTTAGCCATCCAGCATGACGACCCATAATTTCTACAATTGTTACTTTTCCATTTGGATAAGCTAACATATCATAAGAAATCTCCATCATTGTATTCGCAATAAACTTAGCTGCACTTCCATAACCAGGAGTATGATCTGTAAAAGGTAAATCATTGTCAATCGTTTTAGGAACACCAATGATTTGGCAATCATAATCTATATGTTTAAAATAATCAGCTATTTTTGAACAAGTATCCATTGAATCATTTCCACCATTATATAAGAAATAACGAATATTGTATTTCTTAAATATATATAATAATCTTAAATAGTTCGTATCATCTTCTTTAAAATCGGGTAATTTATATCTAACAGATCCAAATGCTGAACCTGGACTATGTTTAAGTAGTTCAATTTCTGCTTCTTTTTTTTCTTTGATAAAAATGAAGTCTTCGTTTAAAGCTCCTTTAATCCCGTGTTTCATAACAATTACTTCATCTATATATTTATTTTGTTTTTTCGCTTCTTGGATAACTCCATATGCTGATGCATTAATAACTGATGTTGGTCCACCAGATTGCCCATATAGTAAATTTCCTTTTAATTTCGCCATAATAACCAACTCCTACAGTTTTATATCATATCATATTTCGTAAAAATATTTGTGTTTTTTTTCTGATTTTTGCATTTTTATTTTTAATGACTTTTTAAAATGATATGAATACTGATATTTTAAATTCCTTTTTTATTTTTCCAGTATTTAGAACCATCTTTGGTTCTTTCAAAAAGCTTATAATCTATTAAAGCTCCTCTTATCGTCACAAAATCGGGATAAATTTCTTTCAATAATTCACTGATTTCTTTTTCTGAATAAACCTTATCAGGAATATAGTTTTCTAATATTTTTAAAACAATATACTTCTTTTTTTGTTTTGACGGAAACTGTCTTAAACGAATAGGATCTAAACTTGTAAAATAAGCTGATTTGGCTTTAATTATATCATTTTCGGAATATTTAAACATAAAATATATCACCTCTACTATTAATTTTAACATATAGCATTTCCTTTTAAAATTTTTTTTGAATAAAAATGCTTTCAAAAATACCTTTATTATGGTAATATTTTTTTAGTTATTATATATTTTTTAGGAGAAAAAAAATGAAAAAAAATAAGCAAAGCAAAACTCCCTTTTTTACAAAATTAAAAGCATACGGATTAAAAAACGTCGCTCCATTTGATGTTCCTGGTCATAAGTTAGGTAGAATTCCTAATGACTTAATTGAATATACTGGTAAACAGGTATATTTATTAGATTCGAATTCTCCTATAGGGCTAGATCATTTAAATAAACCAGAAGGTGTTATTTTAGAAAGTGAAAACTTAATGGCTGAAGCATGTAATGCTGATAAATCTTACTTTATTACTAATGGTACTACGATTGGTATTTTAGCTATGATTATGACAGTTTGTAAAGCTAATGATAAAATTATTCTTCCAAGAAATGTTCATAAATCTGTAATCAATGGTTTAATTTTGTCTGGTGCAATTCCTATATTTGTGAAACCTAATATCGATAAAGATTTAGGTATAGCAAATGATATAAGCTTTGAAAGCGTTGAATTAGCTATTAAAGAGCATCCCGATGCAAAAGCTGTATTTATTATTAACCCTACCTATTTTGGTGTTATATCTGATATGGTAAGAATTACTGAATTAGCACATAAACATGATATGTTAGTTGTTGTAGATGAAGCTCATGGAGCTCAATTTTATTTTAGTGACAAATTACCAATCTCAGCAATGGAAGCTGGATGTGATTTAACTGCTATATCAATGCATAAAACAGCTGGTTCTTTTACACAATCTTCAGCTATATTATGTAAGGGTGATCGTGTTGATCATAAACGATTACGCGCTAGTTTGAATATGTTGCAATCTACTAGTCCAAGTTCATTACTATTAGCCAGTCTAGATGTGGCTAGAAAAACAATGTATTTTGAAGGGCAAAAAAGAATTGATAATTTATTAAAAATGGCTCAAAAAACTAGAGAAAAACTTAGTGAAATTCCTGGAATACAAGTGATTGATAAAGCATATTTTCTTGATAAAGGATCATTTGATTTTGATGAAACAAAAATCATTGTCAAAGTTAGTGATTTAGGCTTATCTGGATTTGAAGCATATCAATTAATTATGAAAAAATCAAATATTCAATTAGAGTTAGCTGAATCGCATATTGTATTAGCAGTTCTAACAATCGGTACTACAAAAAGTCATTTAGATAGACTAGTTAATGGATTTAGAAGACTATCTAATGAGTATTATAAAATTAAAGATAAACTCCCAAAAATTGAATTTTCATATCAGTTCCCTGAGACTTATGCTAGGCCAAGAGATGCTTATCATGCGCCTAAGTTAATCGTTACTTTAGATGAAGCGGTTAATGAAATCGCAGGTGAACAAGTTATGATTTATCCTCCAGGTATTCCTATATTAATACCAGGAGAAATCATCACTGAAGAAGTTATTGATGATATTAAGTTTTATTCAAAAAAAGGATCAGCTTTACAAAGTGATTTAGATGATAATTATATAAGAATAGTTGATACCGAAAATTGGGAAAAATGGGAAGGAGAAAAAGATGAAATTCAATAAAGTAGATTTATCATTTCAGAGTTCAAAATCTGAATATGATGAAGCAAATGTAGTTTTGTTTAGTGCTCCTTTAGATACAACTACTTCATATAGACCAGGAACTAGATTTGCAGGGAACGCTATCAGAGTTGAATCTATTGGAATTGAATGGTATTCACCATATATGGATAAAGATTTAAACGATTATAAGACATGTGATATTGGTGACTTAACTTTACCAATGGGAGATGTTAAAAAGTCACTAGATATTATCTATAACACCGCAAAATCAGTTGTTGATGATGATAAACTTCCAATGATGGTTGGTGGGGAACATTTAGTTACTTTCCCTGTCATTAAAGCTCTCTCTGAAAAGTATAAAGATTTACATATTATTCATTTAGATGCTCATACTGACCTAAGAGATGAATTTATGGGTAGACAATTGTCTCACGCTACTGTTTTAAGGAGATGTCATGATCTTCTAGGAGATCATAGAATATTCCAATTTGGTATTCGTTCAGGCGATAAACATGAATTTGAATGGGCTAAAAAACATACTCATTTACAAAAATTTAACTTATTTGGTTTAGAAGAAATCGTTAATAAAATTAAAGATAAACCTGTATATATCACCATAGATTTAGATGTATTAGATCCTTCAGTAATGTCTGGAACCGGTACTCCTGAGCCAGGAGGTATCACCTATAAGGAATTACTTGATGCAATTAAATCTTTTACTAATTTAAACAATATTGTTGGTGCTGATATTGTTGAACTAGCGCCTATGTTAGATACTAGTGGTGTTTCAACAATCGTCGCAGCTAAAACTTTAAGAGAAATGATATTATTATTACACCAATAAAAAAAGTCCGAATTATTCGGACTTATTTTTTTGTAAAAAATTATATTTGAATGAATAGAAAATAATTGTCAGTAAAAGTGTATAACTTAATATAAAGAAAACAGTAAACCAACTTAAGCTTTCAAAGAAATCTTTTATGATAGAAAACACTCTAAAAATGTCCCATGAATTATATCTAAAAAATCTTCCAACATATATAGCAAAAGATGATAATCCAAAGATGATAATTACAATGATATCCCTATATTTTGAACATTTCATATCCTTACCATATTGATAGAGAACACTTAAAGATTTAAATCCATATAATAACCCTAAAATACCACCTAAATATATATGGAATAATCCTAAGTATGATGGGGTATTCTGAAGATATAAAAATACATCATATGACCCAATTCCAGCCATAAATTCTTCAGAATTAATGTATATCAAATCCGTAATAATGTACATTGAATTTGGAAAGAAAAACAACCATAATAGTAGCGTGATAATGATTCCAATTTTTTTCTTAACTATTTTCTTATCAATTAAGATAGTTAATGCATATGGTATTAAAGCTAGAAAAACGTTCCAAACAAGAAATATATGCAGGAAGTCTTTAACGACTATAAATGTGATGATTGAAACAAATATGAACAGAATAAATATCGCTCCATTAAAAATAATATTCTTCTTAGTAATATACATAAATACTCCTTTTTATAGTTATCATTACTATTTTATCATTTTATATAAATATTTCTATATATTAACAAAAAAAGGCAGAAAAAAATCTGCCTTTTTATTATATAATATTAAGTTTCTTCCCTACTTTTTCAAATACTTCTATAGCAAAATCTAAGTCTTCTTTTGTGTGTGAAGCACTGATCATACATCTTAGTCTTCCTGTTCCTTTTGGAACAGTAGGGAATACAATACCGCTAACAAATACGCCTTCAGCTAATAAAGCCTTTGAGAATTCCATTGTTTTAGCTTCTTCTCCTACTAAAACTGGTGTAATTGGTGTTTCACTGTGACCAGTGTTAAATCCTAATTTTTTTAATTTAGCTTTAAAATATTTTGCATTATCCCATAGTTTATCTGTAAATTCAGTTGATCCCATTAATAATTTAACTGATTCAATGATAGCACCAATTGCAGCTGGTGGTAAAGCTGTTGAGAATAAAATTGGTCTAGCTCTATGTAATAACCATTCTTTTACTATCATACTTGAAGCAACATATCCTCCAATAACACCTATAGCTTTAGATAAAGTACCGATAATAAAATCAATTTCACCATGTAATCCATAATGATCAACTGTACCTCTTCCACTTTCACCTAAAACACCACTTCCATGAGCATCATCAACATAAGTTAAACAGTCATATTTTTTAGCTAATTTAACTATTTCAGGTAATTTTGCTAAATCTCCATCCATTGAAAATACACCATCTGTAATAATAAGTACATTATTATAATCAGCTCTTTTTTCTTTTAAGACTCTTTCTAAATCTTCCATATCACTGTGTTTAAATACAGCTTTATCTGCTTTTGAAAGTTTAACACCATCAATAATTGATGCATGATTTAATGCATCTGAAACAATTAAGTCACCTTTGTTTACAATCGCTTGGATCGCACCGATATTGCAGTTT
Organism: uncultured Candidatus Izemoplasmatales bacterium; assembly: GCA_964655885.1. Classification (GTDB taxonomy): domain Bacteria; phylum Bacillota_I; class Bacilli_A; order Izemoplasmatales; family Hujiaoplasmataceae; genus 4572-104. Next base: position 5,275 of record CAZZPD010000084.1, read on the forward strand.
AAACCTGATTGGAAACATGTAACAGCTTCTTCACGTTTAAACTTAGCTAGTAATATTTCTAGTTCTTCTAGTAAGTCTTGATTACCAACAATTGTTCTAACACTACCAGTTCCAGCACCATATTTATTAACTGCATCGATTGCAGCTTGTTTTACTTTTGGGTGAGTTGCTAAACCTAAATAGTTATTTGAAGAAAGGTTTACTACTGTTTTATGATTTAGTTCAATCACACCAGTACAAGGTCCATAGTTAATTGGTAATGTACGGTAAACACCATCTTTCTTTAATTGATCAACTTGTTTATACATATAATCTAATTTACTCATTTATATCATCTCCCGGAATTAATACTATTTTTCCACATTTTTTACTACCCATGATTTCAGCAGCTTCATTTACTTTACTTAAAGGCATCACATGAGTAATAATTTCATTTAAATGCAATTTATGGTTATCAAGTAAATCCTTAACTTGATACCAAGTATCATAAATTCTTCTACCTGTTACACCATAGATTCTTGCGCCTTTGAATACGATATCATTCGTTACATCAACATCGATATCCTCGTCAGGAATACCAAGTATAGCAAAGCCTCCACCATATTTTAAATATTTAAATGCGGTTTCAATCGCTGTTTTATTTCCTGAAAAGTCTCCGATTACATCAGCACCCATACCATTTGTATATTCCATAACTTTTTCATATACATTTTCTT